>NZ_JAVRBR020000011.1:0-60872 GCF_034531165.2 Dendronalium sp. ChiSLP03b
CAAGATTCTGAAACTTTGATTGAGTCAAGCTTTGAGCCTTTATTTTCTAACAGTAACTAAAATTTATAGCCAAAACTTAGAAATTAAAGCCTCGAAAGGCTTTCAGCGATTGGGTTCTCCCAAAGTGATAAAAGAGGGATACTGGCAAAGTCAGTTTCTATAAGTGTGTAAAGTCTACCTATCTTTGGTTGACCAATACTCGCATAGTTATCAAAAGTTAAATATTTACAAGCGATCGCCTATTTCAGCCCTTTTGCCAGAACTGTTGTAAAATCTCACTTGGTTTGCGATCCCAGGTGTCGATATGCTCGTATATCAAATTATTTTGATTGAGTTTATACGTGGAATAGCCATTAAAAAACACCTTTGCTTGCCAGGGAACGCGCAATACTCCGCGAACTGTCCACTTTGCTAAGATGGTGTCTTCGGCTAACTGATAGACTTCATGCACATCAAAGTAAATTTGGCTAAAAAATAGCCGAGCATGAAATCGCAATGTCCAAAATATGATGCGATAGTTGAATTTCCATTTGAATTTGTTTACCGGATCTTGAAAATAGATATCTTGCGTATAGATGTTGTAAGAGATATCTTTCTCAAAAAGTGTCGGTAAATCCTGGTTGAGAGTTTGAATTACCCGATCTACTTGCAATTGAGATTCCATGCGCCTGATTCCTTAAAAGCAATTTTACAATGTTTGCGTAGACCTTTGCGTCTACGCACTCAAGATTTAATCCCCCGTATTCATATAACGAGTCAAAATTCTAATGACTTCTCCATTCACAGGTGAGGGTAAGGGTGGAGTCCATTCGCCTACTTCAGCAAAGCCGAGAACATGCAAACTGTGAACAATACTATTTACACTTTTAGCAGCACCGCAGGCTAGAAGGCGGACAGGTTGCTTGCCTTGGGGTGCATCAGGAATAGGCGCTTTGAGTAGCTGCGAAACTGAACGAGGTTCTATCATGATATGTATCACCTAATTTTTAGTTGATGAACGCGATCGCTCTCAAGTTTTCCAGGCGAGGGGGCGATCGCTTTGTTATCTGTACATACCAAGTCTATTGTGAATCGAGAATATTTACAACCGCTCCGGTCTAATAAAAGACTTTAACGGTCTAATAACTAATAATTGCTAAAACAAAGTGTTAGCATCTGCCTTGCTACATCACGGATATTAACTGAGCGTTTTAGTGGTGATTCGATGGAAACTGGCAGTCATGATGGCTGAGCGCAATATTAGTAACAAAGAGCTGGCTGTCTTAACTGGAATGAATGCCAGATCGATTTCTAGACTAAAAGTTCGTCGCCGCTTCACCAGAATTGACGAATCCACGTTGGATGCACTTTGCAAAGCACTCAAGTGTCAGCCAGGGGACTTATTAGTTTATGAAGAGGATAAGCTTGATACTAAATAGACGCGCTCTGTTCGGGTGTGCCTCTATGCTAGCTAAAGATTTCTAAAAAACCTCTCCATTCCTTGCCAAATAGAGGATGTTCTCTTGTTGCTTGCCTGAGCAACACTCAAATCGGACAAAGTAGGAAAAGAGGCAGACTGACCATAGGGGCCATTTCGCAGTACCTTAGCTAGGGCATTGTTATTCTCTCGCAAACCCTCGTAAAAAAAGAATACCTCACCTTGAATGCCCAGTTGGCGATTATATTCAATTGCCTGCACCAAATATTCTGGACTAATACAGTAACTGCCAAGCTTCATCAAAATTCCTGGGGCTAACCTTGGCAACGTCGCATCTGTGAACTGTCGATTTACCAATTTATCAGCGATCGCTCTGTAACTATTAAACTCACGACGATAAATCTGTGGGTGGATAATATCGACCAGCCGCCGTTTTATCCATGTGGGAGAGTCTTGCAGATATTCCTGGAATCCCCATTCATAAATATTAGGAGCCACCGACACCAACAAATCAGAATTAACCGCTTTTACCTCACTGTACAGACGTGCCCAGTAGTCAGTGAGAATATCTGCACGCCACTGTAACCATTGCCGATCCTTGGGGTTCTTTGGGGGATTTTGATGAAACTGTTGGTGATAGCGGGCGGTAGTTCCCCGGTCGTAGCCACCTTCACAGGGTAAAGCAGGAAAGCGATCGTCTCCTTGAACGCCATCAACATCATAATTATTTACTACTTCCAGCACCAAGTTCAACAAGAATTCTTGCACTTGGGGGTCAAGGGCATTCATCCACTCGAAACCATTTTTCTTCAGTAGGTTACCGTTACAGTCACGAGCTGCCCATTCTGGTTTTCTCTGTAAAAGTACACCGCCATTCAAATTGTAAGAACTAGCAAAGCCGTATTCAAACCAAGGGATGACTTTTAACCCAACCCGCCGCGCTTCTGTAACTACTTCTGCTAAGGGATCGCGACCAACAAACATGGGGTCGATTTCGACTCCAAAAATTTGCTGCATTGTCTGACTGGGATACAAAGTGACCCCCTTATTCCAAACCACAGGAAACACCACGTTAAATCCTGTCTCGGCGAGGAATTCCATCGCCTCGGCAATACGTTGCTTTGCTCGGAGAACTTTACTGTCGGTAGTGGTCAACCAGACACCACGTATTTCTTTTGTGTTCATGATTTATCTACTGGGTACTAAGAATGGGAAAAGGGAAAGGTTAAACACAAAGGGTAAGAACTTTGGTTAATTCCTTTCCCCCTTGCCCAAAGCGAAGCTTTTCTCCTTACCTCTTTGTCTTTTCTCAATACTCAATCCCCAAATAATACTTTTATGAGAGTTTCCTGACTTGACAACAACATCTACCTAAGGGTGAATCGCTAGTCTACAACTGTCTTTTAACAGATGTTTTGATGGGAAACGCTATACATAATTTAAACAACAGTGACGTTCTACCTAAAAAAAATACAACATATGTCTGTAATACCAAATTCTTGGAAACATGAATATATAAATACTAATGGGGTGAAACTGCACTATGTTACCCAAGGAGCAGGCCCCTTGATGGTGATGTTACATGGGTTTCCGGAATTTTGGTATTCTTGGCGGCATCAAATACCAGAATTTGCCAAGTATTTCCAAGTTGTTGCTCTTGATTTACGTGGCTATAACGATAGTGATAAACCAAAAGAACAATCAGCTTATGTCATGGATGAATTTGTCAAAGATATAAAGGGAGTAATTAAAGGATTAGGATACGACAAATGTATTTTAGTTGGACATGATTGGGGAGGGGCGATCGCTTGGTTTTTTGCCTATGCTCATCCGGAAATGGTAGAGCGATTAATCATACTTAATCTGCCTCATCCTGCCAAGTTTATCCAAGGCTTATACACTCCTCAACAGTTATTCCGCAGCTGGTACATCTTCTTATTTCAGCTCCCTTTACTACCAGAATTACTCTTACAATCTTTAGATTTCCAATTAATTGAACGGACTATTCAAGGTACAGCATTTAATAAAAGTGCTTTCACTCAAGCAGATCTAGATGCTTATAAAGATGCTGCGGCAAAACGCGGTGCGATCGCTGCAATGTTGAACTATTACCGCAACAATTTACTGCAATTTATGCCCAATAGAAAATGGGATATTTTGGATGTGCCAACACTGATGATTTGGGGAGAAAACGATACTGCGCTCGGGAAGGAACTCACCTACGACACCGCAGCTTATGTCAGAAACCTAAAAGTTAGGTATATTCCCCATTGCGGACATTGGGTGCAGCAAGAACAGCCTGAGATAGTTAATCAGTATATGAAGGAATATTTGGTGCTTTGAAATACTAGTTATAAAAGTACAAGGTATTATTTAGTAATAGCAAAATAATGGTTAAAATCTCATGACAAAACTATTTACAATAGCGCATTTTCTTCATAAGATTTAACACTAGTTTAATCATGGGATTTGTGCAGATTTGTTCCTCAGAAATAGCCAAAAGCTATAACTAATAATATTTCTGGCATCACCACCATAATATTTCACAACATAAATATCTTGTGAGTTAAATCAACATACTCAAGCAACTTAGTGAGATAATAGGAGCGTGAGGGAAAGAACGGATACAATTTAGTTACAAAGGGGAAAAATCATGAAAATCAAGCTATTCGCGGCTTTAGCCTTAGCCACTCCCCTCTTTTTCATTAGCACGGTCAACGCTGGGAATTCACAGGAATTACAAAAACTATCTTCAACTGGGGAATGTACTGGGTGTAATCTATCAGGCGTGAACCTCAGTGGCGCTCATTTAATTGGTGCTGACTTGCGAGGAGCAAATCTCCAAGGTGCTAACCTCTCTGGTGCTAACCTCGAAGGCGCAGATTTCACCAATGCTAATTTGAAAGGGGCTAACTTAACAGAAGCCTTAGTCACCAATGTTAATTTCAAAAAAGCGAATCTCAACAGAGTAAATTTTACTCGTGCCCAAATTGTCGACTCTAATGTTTATGGGGCATCAATGGACAATATGAATATTACTGATGCTGAAATCTATCATACTGGAATTGGTATTGGCGGCGAAGATGGGGCACAAATACCTGATTGGGATTAAGCTAAAGCGCATTTAATTAGCATCAATGTTAACTGATGACCGCTAACTATCAACGACTAGCGGTCTACTTGAGTCAATGCGCTATTTTCTGGGTGTAACAGCTTCGCTTTATTAATTGGGCTAGGGGAGAACCAGTAATCTTCTTGATTATCTCCTCAAGCCTTTCCTGATTATTTCAAAACTTTCCATGAAACATCGTCAGGAGTCAGGAGGCAAATCTTTTCGGGCATCTTAAAGGTTAAGAACAAGGGAAAAGCGGAAGAACTTGTTTAATTCCTTTTCTTCTTCCCTAAGGTAAAGCTCTTACTCTTATACCTTTTTACCACACTGCATTAGTCTGACATGCATAGCATAAAATAGCGCTATTGTCTAGTCTTAATTACTACATAAAAACTTTTATTACGGATTAATATCAAGAACCAATAGCTCAATTGACGAACGCGGCTTAAGATAGCTTTAATATCAGATAAATTCGGCGTTTATGCTTATATAAATGAGAAGTGGTCTGATTTTTGCATGATTTGTACTTTAATGAGTACGATTATGAGCAACTGACACGGCATCAGATAATTACAACTTGAGGATTTCAGTTGATTCATAAAAATAGAACTTCAGAAAGCTGATTCTAACCAATCCTGCCGCCTTCTGACTTCTATCCTCCTACTGACTGTCTACCTTGTAGTTGATGCAACGGAGGTTAAAGGGCAATTATGGTTGACACTGAACCCTTTTATGCTCTAAATCCAGTTGTGGTGATGCACTCGTGCATTGCCTAATCAGCAGCCCTTTAGTTGTCATTGTCCGGATTAGAAAAACCCAACTGTCAAATTTATTGGAAGTGAAAATGCAAGAACCGGAATTCACAGAAACCACGTCTAAAGAGACAACAGTGCCAGACATTAACAGCCAAACTGGAACTATCACTAAACTCCAACCTCCTGTGCAGTCTCAAGAGGAATGGCTAAAATACGGAGAACAAATTTCCAGCTTTTTAGCAACACTACCCGAATATGTAGGAAGCTTCTTCAATCGGTACAAGCAACCCTTGGTTAGTATTGGTTTAATTGTGGGAGCAATTGTTGCGGTTAAAGTACTCTTGGCAATATTAGATGCTTTGAATGATATTCCTTTAGTCGCACCTACCTTTGAGTTGATTGGTATTGGTTACTCTGCTTGGTTTGTTTACCGTTATTTACTTAAAGCTTCAACCAGGCGAGAGCTGACTGATGAAATTACAACTCTCAAATCACAGGTCGTCGGCAAACAAGCTTAATATCTTACCGACGCTATCCTCCGGGAAACTAGCCTGCGGGTGTTATACTCCAGTATAAAATTACAGAAGCCTGAGCGGTGAAAGCCACTGCTCAGGCTTCTTTAAATACTCAAAATTTCCCAGCAAAATAAAGGGGTCAGTTGTTACTCTCCTTATCCTCTTGCTCGCCCTACCTTCTGGCACTAGGTTCACTCAGGCAGTTGGACAATATTTTCAGATGAAATTCTATCCACTCTCCCAGTTTGCACTAAAGCTTGATGAACCATTGCTGCTACTTCAGCACGGGTAGCTTCTTTGTTGGGAGCAAAAACTTTTGGATTGGGATAGTTAATTACAAGACCATTGGCTGTAGCAGTTGCTATCTTGCCAGTAGCATATTTAGGAATATCCTGAGCATCTTTGTAAATACTTAAAACCTGAGATGGGGCAGCTGGTTCTTTCAAGTTCAACCCACTCACAAGAGCAACCAACACTTGTACGCGTGAAATTTTCTGTTCTGGTTTAAAAATTTTGTTAGGGTAGCCTTTTAAAAATCCACTGCGAATGGCTTCGTTAATTGCTGGTGTTGCCCAAGAGTTTGCTGATACATCTTTAAAGGATATGGTGGAGTCAATACCCTCTTTTTCAAAAGCTTGTTGGAGTATAGCAGCAAATTCAGCGCGATTGACAGGCTGATTGGGTCTAAAAGAATAATCTGGAAAGCCTTTGATAATGCCACGGGAAGAAAGAACGTTAATAAAACGCCCTGCCCAAAAGTCAGTAGACACATCGTTAAATGCAATTGGTGGTGGAATGGTTGACTTCTGTTCGGCAGGTGAGACTAAAGGCAAAGGTGATGATTTAATTGACGACTCAAAGCTTTTGGCTAGAGACACAGGCTCCTGTGTCCTTGTTGACTCGATGGGAGCCACCTTAGTAAATGGAAGTCTAGGACTAGGAGTTACTGGGGCAATTGGGGCTGGGGTAATACTAGGTTCAACAACATCTACATTTGGCGATGATGGCAAGGTGTTGAAGTTAGAATCCTTATTCGGTTCCAACTGGGGGGTCAGTGATGGTGATGGTAGGTTATTGGGTTGAACGCTAGAAGATGGAGTCGGAAAGGGTGACAGCAATCCATTGAAGTTCAAGCCATTATCCTTACGGGAAAATGACCAAAATAGAATTCCACCAATAGTAGTGAAGGCAACGAAAATTCCGATAAATTCATCGAAGCCGAGGGCAGTTTTCTGAGATGACTCTGGATCGGAAGGAGGTCTATTTGTCATCGTAATTACCCTAGTAGCTGCAAAAAAATTTGTATCTAAAACAAATTAAGCCACAGAATGAAGTACGAAGTGTGAAGCTTATAGTATTACGTATGAAAATTTCATAGTTTATCCTTTATCCTACTCTGCCCAAAGAGTTCTCTGTACCCCTACGGTGAAGCAAGCTACGTGCTAGTGTCTTTATATCTTTATAGGAGAAGGAGTACGGAAACGGTAAAGTTGTCCATACTTTTTACAATACCCGCAGTATGCTGGGAATGCTATCTATCGCTTCCAGATTACGAATTTCTGTCAGGGCTTGCCGGAAGTCGCCTTCTTGAACATCGTGGGTGACAACAACAATTTCTGCGAGTTCTCGTTGAAAGCCAGTTTGGACAATTGACTCTAAGCTGACACCAAAATTGCCAAAGCAAGTACCTAGTTTACCAATAACTCCAGGCTGGTCTTTGGTGAGGAACCGAGCATAAAATCGCGTGACGAGTTCGGCAATTGGAGCAATTTCACAGTAATCTTGATGTCTACACGCTAATAAAGGATTTGGGTTAGCTGTACTGGTTTTTAGGGTAGCGACGAGATTTAAAATATCCGCAGATACGGCACTGGCAGTTGCACCAGCACCAGCGCCGGGTCCAAAAAACATTACTTGTCCGATGGGTTCCCCTTCTACGAGAATAGCGTTATAAACCCCGTTAATACTGGCTAACGGGTGTGCTTTGGGCAATAAAGTGGGATGGACTCGAACAGAGAGGGGAGATGAAGGAGATAAGGAAGTTCTGTTGGCGATCGCTAATAATTTAATCACAAATCCCAATTTTTCGGCGTAGGCAATATCTGTTTTGCTAACTTGCCGAATTCCCTCACAGTAAACATCTTCCAGGTGAATGCGTCCACCAAAACCAAGTGATGCAAGAATGGCGATTTTGTCTGCTGCATCTAAGCCATCGACATCAGCGGTGGGGTCGGCTTCCGCATAACCCAATCTCTGGGCATCAGCTAAGACATCATCAAAGTTGCTACCTTCTGTTTGCATCCGTGTCAGGATGTAGTTAGTTGTACCATTAACAATGCCAGTAACGGCGTTAATCTGGTTAACACTTAACGATTGCTTTAAAGGTTGAATCACAGGAATGCCACCACCGACCGCGGCTTCCAGCATCACATATACCCCGGCTTGATTGGCAGCTGTAAAAATTTCTGCCCCAAAACGAGCGATCGCAGCTTTGTTAGCGGTAACTACGTGCTTACCATTACTTAATGCTTTCAGGATGAGCGATCGCGCTGGTTCTAGCCCTCCCATGACCTCGACGACTATATCCACCGCCGGGTCGTTGACAATTGCCTCTAAATCCGTGGTAATTACACCTTCTGGCAATTCTACTGTACGGGGTTTAGAGAGCGATCGGACTCCCACCCGATATATTTCTATCTCCTGTAACAACGGGTGACGACCAACCGTATCTTGCAGCAACTGCACCGTACCCGTCCCCACAGTGCCTAATCCAAGTATTCCCAGCTTTACACCCACAAACTTTGCACCCAATTTCACCAATAACAATTGTAGGGTAGGCAAACAGCCCACCCTACTAATTATCCTTTGTTCAGTTGTCAGTTGTTATTTGTTAGTTATTTTTCATTAACCACTGACCAGTGACTAGTGACTAACTTAGTATGTTTCTACGTGCCAGCGGCCAGCTTTCTTGATTTGTTTCTGGTAATCACTCCAGGTTACTCCTTCCTTGGCGGCAGCAGCTGTTAAAGCAGCATCGATGCCATCTTCCATGCCTCGCAAACCGCAGATGTATGTGTGGGTTTTTTCTTCTTTAATCAACTGCCACAGTTCATCAGCGTGTTCTGCTACGCGGTCTTGGATGTACATTCTGCCACCTTGGGGATTTTTCTGTTCCCGACTGATGGCGTAAGTGAGGCGGAAATTGTCAGGATATTTCTGTTGGATTTCTTCCAGTTCTTCCTTATATAAGATATTTGGACTTGTGGGAACGCCAAATATTAGCCAAGAGAATCCGTTAAATTGGTATTCTGGGTTAGCTGCTCTTTCCTTATCTTTAAACTGCCGCCACAGGTAAGCCCGCATGGGCGCAATACCTGTTCCAGTTGCCATCATGATGACTTTGGCATCGGGGTCATCGGGTAACAACATTTCCTTACCCACAGGGCCAGTGATCTTTACATCTTCCCCTGGTTTGAGGAAACACAGATGAGTAGAGCAAACACCATAAACTGTTTCGCCTGTTTCTGGGTGCTTGTACTCCAACTGACGCACGCACAGCGATACTGTCTTGTCATCTACATCATCACCATGACGAGTCGAGGCAATTGAGTAGAGTCTGAGTTTTTCTGGCTTGCCGTTTTTATCTAAACCTGGCGGAATAATGCCGATACTTTGACCTTCTATATACTTCAGATTGCTGCCAGTCAGATCAAACTTGATATGCTGAACAATACCAATCCCGCCTTCTTTCACCAATGGTTCATTAGAAATCACCTTACCAATAAACGGAGCATTGGGCCGGTAAGTGTTGACAGGAACATCAGCGTGTTTGGCTTTCGCTTGAGTCATGGTGTTGCCTTTATTGTCCTTATTCTTGGGCTGTTCTTCAGCGTTAGCATTCGCAGGTGTGGCTTTACCATTCCCCTTATTATTAGCTATTTCCCCAGTTGCTAATGAGGCTCTACCATTGAGTTGCTCTATTGCACTCAATGGTTGTATGCTAACAATTTTGCCGCCTAGGCGAGTGATACGTCGCATTTCTTGATTCATGCGGTTGTAAGGCACTCTGATGAACACACTGCCACTATTACGAATTGGGTAGTTCGTTTGATCGGTTTCTTCGTTCTGACGCAGACCCACCACTTCGTAAACGAAGACGCGGCTACCTGATTCTATGTTGGCAGCACCCTCAACAGCACCTTGATTGTACATTCGTTCTACCACTCCGATATTTACTTAACCGTTTCTCAAAAAAAACTATTCTCATTTCACGCCAGCTTTAGTTTATCGGATTTTGTGCTACCGAAACTGGCGCTCTGGGAAAGCGGCATAGGTAAGATAATGCCTTGCTAAGTACACTCACCAAAGACATGCAGGCATAGCAAAAAACACACCTGTTCACCTTCTAAGGTAAAGGATAAGTCTTTTGGAGAATGTTAATAATGAGTCAATTTAATCTTTTTTTCGTGAACTACAACCTTCGTCAGGGATATAGCTATATACTGCCCAAAAAGATAAAAGTTATGGTTCGTAACATGAAAAGGCTATTTTGATTGGCAAAAGCCATTACTAATTTTGCCTTCACAATTTGCTGCCATGCTCTGCTTTTTTGGGGTTTGCACTGGGTAACACTAATTAAGAAAGATTTATTCCAAATTGGTTTTACTTCCCTAAGCGCACACCTCTGGCAAAAATGCTTTTGGCTGTGTTAATTTCCCTACTATGGCTAATTCCATAACAGAGGACAGGTACAGCAATAAAACATTAATGACAGAGAAAGACGTGATATAAGCAACTATAATAAGTTTTACGTGATGTGAAACATCTGTCAACCTCTATCAGTATGTGCTGATTCAACTCATTAGGTTCTTCACTAACGAATAGACTGAATCTAAGCTAATGTGCTTTGAAGTTGCATGATTCAGATTGCCAGAAAGAGGCGGTGAGACAGCTTTCTTGGTAAGGTTTCCCGACCTAGGCAACTGCGAACTCGAAGGGAGACGCAGGGACAACAGAGATGCAATTTGAATGATGATTAGCTTTAATACTGGTTATCATATTTGAGCATTTTCAGAAACTTACTACCCAAGGATTTTGTGAGACAATCTGCTTGCTCCTTCTTTGGATAGATTTTGGCTGAAAATGTATAGAGCTTTGTCAGAGGTCAAATTCAAATTCAGCAACTGTAAAAATTTTGCTGTCAAAAAAATATACCTTATAGACTTGATGAATCGGGACACAAACAGGATGACGACATTACTACGCCAATAGTGGGTAATGGTGACAAGTCTTTTAAAATCAAGAAATAAATCATTAGGATGATGGATAAACCATTGGATTCTTGCTGACAGCAAATCTTGTTATCGAATACCCCGTTCTGTTAAAATTGTATATATCACTAGGATAAAATACTCACCAGTAGCGAATTAGAGCTAATCAGACGAGTAGCAACTATGACTTGGTTGTACGCTTGTCTGATATATTGTAGCGTTGCTGGGTAGCGAGAACGCCGGATAAACCGATGGGGTAAACTCTTGGCTTCAAAATCTGCTGTGTGAAAAATTATTGATTGACACATTTAGTATCTAGAGGAGATTTATGACAAGTAAGCCAGAACGCGTGGTACTAATTGGAGTAGCCGGAGACTCCGGATGTGGTAAATCTACGTTTTTGCGTCGTTTAATAGATTTGTTTGGGGAAGAATTAATGACAGTTATCTGTTTGGATGACTATCATTCTCTAGATCGCAAACAGCGTAAAGAAACAGGAATAACTGCGCTTGACCCCAGAGCCAACAATTTTGATTTGATGTACGAGCAAATAAAAGCGCTCAAAAATGGTCAAGCGATTGATAAGCCGATTTACAACCACGAAACTGGCGCGATCGATCCACCAGAAAGGATCGAGCCGAATCACATTATAGTTGTGGAAGGACTGCATCCTTTATATGATGAGCGGATGCGATCGCTAATCGATTTCAGCGTTTATTTTGACATCAGCGATGAAGTCAAAATTGCCTGGAAAATCCAGCGTGATATGGCAGAAAGGGGTCATCGTTACGAAGATGTTTTAGCGCAAATCAATTCCCGCAAACCTGACTTTGATAAGTTTATTGAACCACAAAGAGAATTTGCTGATGTGGTTCTCCAGGTATTGCCCACAAACCTCATCAAAAACGACACTGAGCGCAAAGTCCTGCGAGTACGTATGCTCCAGCAAGAAAGTAGGGAAGGCTTTGAGCCAGCCTACCTCTTTGATGAAGGGTCTACAATTACTTGGACTCCCTGTGGACGCAAGCTGACCTGTTCCTACCCTGGTATGCAACTTTACTATGGTTCAGATGTCTACTACGGTCGTTACGTCTCAGTATTAGAAGTAGATGGTCAATTTGATAATCTAGAAGAAGTAATTTATATCGAAACCCATCTCAGTAATACATCCACCAAATATGAAGGTGAGTTGACTCATTTGTTACTCCAACACCGTGAGTATCCAGGTTCTAACAATGGTACTGGTTTGTTCCAAGTGCTTACAGGTTTAAAAATGCGCGCGGCTTATGAGCGTTTAACTGCAAAGGAAGCAAAGCTGGCAGTTCGGGTGTAAAACAGCAGTGTTTGTGTCAAAGCTTTGGGGGTGCTTTCAAGCACTCCCTTTTTTTGTAAGTCAATTTTTTTAATTAATTAAAATTTTCAAGCAGTAAATATTATTACTTTAAAAGATACTCAGTTTCATTTCGTGGTTTGTCAAAACATCATAAGACACTAACTACTGAATGTGTCAATATTATTATGATTCCCAAAATTATTAGCGAAGCTAAATGCCAAATATTTAGCCAGCGAAAATAGTCAACAAAGGAGGAATTCTCTTTGTCTCGTCGTTATTTATTTACCTCCGAATCAGTTACTGAAGGTCATCCAGATAAAATCTGCGATCAGATTTCTGATACAATTCTGGATACCTTACTTACACAAGATTCCAGTAGCCGTGTGGCAGCAGAAGTCGTAGTTAATACTGGCTTGGTATTAATCACGGGTGAAATTACCACTAAAGCCAATGTCAATTATGTCAATATCGCTCGCAAGAAAATTGCCGAAATTGGCTATGTTGATGCTGATAATGGCTTTTCTGCTAACAGTACCAGTGTAATTGTCGCTTTAGACGAACAATCACCTGATATTGCCCAAGGGGTTAACACTGCCCAAGAAACGCGCCAACAGGATAGTGATGAACTATTCGACAAAATTGGCGCAGGCGATCAAGGTATTATGTTCGGCTTTGCCTGCAACGAAACACCAGATATGATGCCCTTGCCCATCTGTCTTGCTCACCGCTTTGCTCGTCGCTTGGCAGCAGTTCGCAAAACAGGTGAATTGCCATACCTGCGCCCCGATGGCAAAACACAAGTAACTGTAGTCTATGAAGATGGACGACCTGTAGGCATTGATACTATCTTGATTTCTACCCAACATACAGCCAAGATTGGGGAAATCACTGATGAGGCAGCTGTACAAGCCAAGATTAAAGAAGACTTGTGGACAGCAGTAGTCCTGCCTGTTTTTAGTGACATTGACATTAAGCCGACTCAGGAGACACGCTTTTTAGTCAACCCCACAGGTAAATTCGTTGTTGGTGGTCCGCAAGGAGACTCTGGTCTAACAGGACGGAAAATTATTGTTGATACCTACGGTGGCTATTCACGCCATGGCGGTGGTGCTTTTTCTGGCAAAGACCCCACCAAAGTAGACCGTTCTGCTGCTTATGCTGCTCGCTATGTGGCGAAAAATATTGTCGCTGCTGGGCTGGCAGACAAAGTTGAAATTCAGCTATCTTATGCTATTGGTGTAGCCCGACCAACAAGCATTTTGGTAGAAACCTTTGGTACAGGCAAAGTAGGCGATGATATTTTGCTGGAGTTAGTCAAAAAGAACTTTGAACTGCGTCCAGCAGGAATTATCCATGCCTTTAACTTACGCAACTTGCCAAATGAACGAGGCGGACGTTTTTATCAGGACGTCGCGGCTTACGGTCATTTTGGTCGCAATGATTTAGATTTGCCGTGGGAACATACCGATAAGGCGGAATTGTTGAAGCAGGCAGTTAATCAGTCCCTTTCAGCAGCGATCGCCTAGAGCAATGGGCGAGTCGGGGAGTAAGGGTAGCAAGGAGAGATGAGGGGACAAGGAGATAATTCTTCACTTTTGTCTCCTACCTTCTGATACCAATTCACTAAAATTATGAAACAGATGTAAACCCTGAAAGCCTTGCTGCATCTAAGTTTTTTAATTGCAAATTGCGAATTGCGAATTGTGAATTGGTATGACCCCTTGCTATCTTTGAACACCTTGGTATTAAACAAAAAACTCTCTCTGCCTTGTAGTTGCAATAGCAGCATAAAGGCAGAGATTTTTTATCCCAATTTGTACTTGAAATTTTCAACTATTCTGTATTTTATTTACAGCAGCTTGCAAGTAAATTAAGTACAGGGTCTAAGCTTAAAAGCTATATATAAAGCCTCTTCTACTTCTGAATTCAGAATTTTGCTGTATATACATTCAGCAGCCAGTATACTTAAAAAAATTCAGTTTTAGCATGAGATAGAACAGGCAGACTAGGTTAATACGTTGTGCAAAATTATTTGCATTATTTGTTGGAGTAAAGATTCTCTAAATCTGCCAACTTCTCAACGTCAGAAGTTTTTCAAAAATTCAAAGTTTTTATAAAATTAGACAAATGGATGTTAAAATCAGTCGTGATACAGGCTTACCTATCAGGAGCAGCTACTTGAATGTTCTTTGCTGAAAATAGGGTGACATTGTTGTAAGCTCTCTGTGTGGCTTATACTTTACTGTCAAGCGTTATCATAGACCTACAGTTGCTTCTTGTAGAGAAGGGTAAGGGTAAGATAAAGTAGCAGTATAGCCGATATAATATTACCGCAATTAACTGAGTATCAAGAACAGGGTGAGGAGGGTAAGCTCCTAAAAAGATATTTATTCTCATAACTACTAAATTTTGGAAAAAAGTAATTGTTGTTTGTTCCTGCAAAATCAGCGTGTAAATATTCATATCAAAACTGCTCAAATATCATGAAGTCATGCAAATTATCTATAAAAGCTATAATCATGGCTTGTTATAAAAGAAGATAATGTAAGTGTTAATTAGCGGTAGCAATGATTGTCAAAGCGAGATTGATGTGGTGATTTTTACAGGAGGGCAAGGAGATTTGAGGGATGCAAACTCAAAAGCCAATCCCTGTTAACAGCAGTTCAGAAAGCAAAAAAGTGCCAGTTCAAGAACCATCGGACGAACTCCCGACTATAGAATTTCCCTCACGAGGGAAACTGAAAGCCAGTTCCTGGCGCATACATCAAAAAATTGGTTATGGGTACTTTGTGGCAATTGGAATTGGCTTTTTCGGTTCACTTACTGGATTAGTCATTGCCAACTATTACCGGGGGCGAGAAATCAGGCAATTTAATCAAGCTCAAGAACAGACACAATTATTAACTAATTATAAAGATGCGGTAGTAGGGGCACAACTACACAGTGCCAACCTACCTGCATTCTTAGAAGATCCACAGCAGTTGCCAATCAAAAAAGCCGAATTTCTGAAGAATGTTGACAAAGCGAAGAAATTGGAGCAAGAAATTGGTAATTTTATCGACAAAAGACCTAGCGATCTAGCAGCAACAAGTGCTAATTTACAGACTTTATTACAGGATTACGAAATTAATCTAAAATCATACGTTGCCCAAATAGAGACTGTTTTGCAGGTAATTGATTCCCAACAAGTACAGCCACAGCAAATAGACTCAGCACAAGAGCAGTTGTTGAAAATTATGCGTGGTGAAACAGCCAAGCAGTTAGATTATCTCTCGCTAAAATTGACTAATATCTTGCAAACTGCTGAAAATCGAGAGCAGAGAAGGCAAACAGATGTAGAGCAAGCCAAAGGAGTTGAGAGATTAATTGTGATGGTGAGTATGTTGGTATCAGTGGCGATCGCAGCCATTGTAGCGTGGCGTACCAGTCGAGCGATCGCTGAACCAGTAATCACTGTCACTCAAGTCGCTGAGCAAGTAGCAAGGAAATCTAATTTCGATTTACGCGCACCAGTCACCACCGAAGATGAAATTGGCTTACTCGCTAAATCACTTAATCGTCTAATTGAGCGGGTATCTGAACGGACTAAAGAACTAGAACAAGCCAAAGAATTAGCCGAAGCAGCTAGCAAAGCCAAAAGCGTATTTCTAGCAAATGTCAGCCACGAGTTACGCACACCATTGAATGCTGTTATTGGCTTGAGTCAACTTCTGCAAGACGATGCTACCGATTTAAACTTATCCGGAGACTTTATTACTGACTTGGAAACAATCAACTCTGCTGGTAGGCATCTACTGGAGTTGATTAACGACATCCTCGACTTGTCAAAAATTGAAGCGGGGAAAATGACCCTCTATCCGGAGACTTTTGAAATTGCAACGCTGATTAATAACATTGTTCTCACTGTCAAGCCAGCCATAGAAAAAAATGGCAATGTCCTAATAGTGGATTACGATGAGCAGTTGGGAACGATGTATGCAGATCAGACTAGGATGCGGCAAGTTCTGTTAAACCTGCTGAGTAACGCTGCTAAGTTTACCACCAACGGTAATGTGACATTGACAGTCAAGAGCGAAAAGCAAAGCTTGCTACGGAATGCTCCTTTTGGCATTATTACTTTCACTGTTGCTGACACAGGCATTGGGATGACTGGTGGTCAACAGCAACAGTTATTTCAACCCTTTACCCAAGGGGATACCTCAACCACGAAAAAGTATGGTGGTACCGGACTGGGATTGGCAATTAGCCGCCACTTTTGTCAGATGATGGGCGGTGAAATTATTGTCAAAAGTCAGCTAGGGGTTGGCTCTACTTTTACCGTTTACTTGCCACTGACTGTACAAGAATAAGCTGGATTGACTTGCAATTTTAGATTTTGGTATAAGAATATCTTCAAACAATCTTTGTTGACCAAGTTTCGGTAGGATATTGTAACCTGGGCAATAGCCACTCTTTATTGATGTGACGCTAGGCGATCGCTCTTTCACATCCATGACCACAACCATTGACTTTCTCAGTCACCTTAATCCCAGCCAACGGCAAGCCGTCGAACACTACTGCGGCCCGTTACTAGTTGTTGCTGGCGCAGGTTCCGGTAAAACGCGAGCGCTGACTTATCGCATCGCTAACCTGATTCTCAAACACCGTGTCGATCCTGAAAATATCCTGGCGGTTACGTTCACCAATAAAGCCGCACGGGAGATGAAAGAACGGATTCAAAAGTTGTTTGCCGAACAATTGGCAATCAAAGAACACGGTAAGCGGTTTGATTTACTGACAGAATACGAACAAACCAAACTGCGATCGCAAGTCTGGCGCACCTACATCAAAGACTTGTGGTGTGGCACTTTTCACAGTCTATTTTCTCGGATTCTCCGTTTTGATATTGAGAAATACCAAGACGAAAAAGGACGGCGTTGGAATCGTAATTTCTCCATCTTTGACGAATCCGATGCTCAAAGTCTAGTCAAAGAAATTGTTACTAAACAGTTAAACCTAGACGATAAAAAATTTGAACCCCGTTCTGTCCGCTACGCCATTAGTAACGCCAAAAACCAAGGCTTCTCACCCCAAGAATTCGAGCGCGAGCAACCCAATTATCGCGGACGGGTAATTGCGGATGTCTATAGTCGCTATCAAGATAAGCTAGCAGAAAATAACGCTCTCGACTTTGACGATCTAATTCTCATACCTACTAAATTGTTTCAGCAAAACGAGCATGTATTAGGTTATTGGCATCGCAAATTCCGTCATATTCTCGTAGATGAATATCAGGACACTAATCGCACTCAATACGACCTCATTCGGCTATTAGTGACAAACGGCGAAGACAGAAAGAGTGAATGGGAATGGCAGAATCGCTCAGTTTTTGTTGTAGGCGATGCGGATCAGTCAATTTATAGTTTTCGGATGGCAGATTTCACCATCTTGCTGGAATTTCAGAATGATTTTGGCGATGGTTTACCAGATGATGACACGCACACAATGGTGAAGCTGGAAGAAAACTATCGCTCTTGCGAAAATATTTTGCAAGCGGCTAACGAACTGATTGAAAATAATACCCAAAGGATTGATAAAGTCCTCAAGCCTACACGGGGGGCGGGTGAGGAAATTTATTCTCACAAAGCGGATAATGAACTAGAAGAAGCCGACTTTGTAATTCGGCAAATTCGCACTTTAGAACACCAAAATCCCGAATTGAATTGGGGTAGTTTTGCCATACTTTATCGGACAAATGCCCAATCTCGACCTTTTGAAGAATTGTTAGTAAAATATCAAATTCCTTACACAGTTGTGGGAGGAATGAAGTTTTACGATCGCAAAGAAATTAAAGATGTCATCGCTTATTTAAGAGCGATCGCTAATCCAGCTGATACAGTCAGTTTATTGCGAGTCATCAATACTCCCCGCCGGGGAATTGGCAAAACCACTATTGACGCTTTGGTGAATGCTGCTCAGCAATTAGGGACAACCTTGTGGGAAATTATTAGCGATGAAACATCAGTTAATACATTAGCTGGACGAGCGACAAAAGCCGTGAATAGCTTTGCTGAAATGATTAGCCATTGGCAAGCGCAAATCGCGACAGTTCCCGTGACTGAGGTTTTGCAAGGAATACTAGAAGACTCTGGTTACGTTCAAGACTTGATGAGTCAAGGCACAGATGAAGCTACAGATAGGGTACAAAACGTCCAGGAACTTTACAACGCCGCACTGCAATTTCAAGAAGAAAACGAAGAAGTTTCTCTGCGAGACTTTCTGAGTAGTGCTGCCCTCAGTTCCGATTTAGATAACTTAAAAGAAGGACAAACAGCCGTTTCTTTGATGACTTTGCATGCTTCCAAAGGTTTGGAATTTCCCGTAGTGTTTTTGGTGGGATTAGAACAGGGATTATTTCCTGGCTACCGTTCGCTGGGTGACCCCGCATCCTTAGAAGAAGAACGCCGTCTGTGTTATGTAGGTATTACTCGCGCCCAAGAAAGGTTGTATTTATCACACGCCCGCGAACGCCGATTGTATGGTTCTCGCGAACCCGCACTGCGATCGCAATTTCTTGATGAATTACCAGAAGAATTATTAACTACTCAAAGTAAAATTCGTCAGGTTTATACCAAAAGCGCAGCTACAACTAATGGCAAGCAAAACACAACACAAAATTGGCAAGTGGGCGACAGAGTATTACACAAAACCTTTGGTATTGGTGAAATAACCCACGTTTTTGGAGCTGGTCATAAGATTTCTGTGGCGATTAAATTCTCTAGTCTTGGTCAAAAAATTATTGACCCCAGAGTAGCACAGTTGCAAAAAGTAGAGTGATATACTGATATATATAAATACAATTAATTATGTATATCTAAAACTGTAGCTAAGTGGCTATATTTCTACTTGTTCAAAATGTTCAACGGTGGGAAATGGTTCATAAAAATGGTGTAGAAGCTTTTTCCAATCTTGATATTCGGAAGAGCCTCGAAAGCCAATAGTATGAGATTCTAAATTTTCCCATCTCACAAGTAATAAATATTTTCCTGGAACTTCTATGCATTTATGGAGTTCATGGGATAAATATCCATTGCTCGATGAAATAATACTGGAAGCATTTTGGAAAGCAGCTTCAAAATCAGATTCTAGGCCAAGTTTAACGTGCAGCATTGCTGCCTCAAGAATCATACAATTTTTCCTAAAAATTAAGTAAGTCGGTGAAAATAAACCTAGCTATGTAACAGAATGTAAAATCAATATAACCCTTGCGATTGCTTCATTCCACTTTGTTCCATTCGCAATGACATAGCGTGAATTATTTCAGCCGTTCTACTTACACTGATGTAATTAACTATGTTAAGACGATCGCTTTACCTATGTTCAGCCAAGACACATCGGTATTCTCAATAGGTACTTACATGGGTGTTACCAAAGCAGGGGCTAATTGCACATAGACTGAGAATATCTATTTTTTCTCTCTCTTGAAGAAGCATTTATCTGAATTAATAGTCGGATAACCAAAATGATGGTGCATTAGTCAAACTCACGGAATGTTAGTAGTAGAGCGTCAAGGTTAATTTAACGGGTAAAATTTTTAAGAATTTTTACCCTTTGGGTGACGCTCCTTGTGGTGCGTCCGCTAATGCAGTCGCCTGATGCCAGTTTCTGAAACGGGGGAACCATAGCACAGAAGTGGCTTTGGAGGTAAACCCTCCTGTAGCCCTGTCTCACATTGTCGCCCTTGTCCAATTTGAATCCGTCAGTTCAAAGTTGAAAGATTAGTAGTCTCATCATCCTCCCAACTCTCGCAACATGGCATCTACCCTAGCTACTCCATCCAAGTCGTTCTGCTTCTGATATAGGGTACGAGCTTTTTGCAGTACAGTACTTGCTTGTTTAGCTTGCCGTCGCTGTTTATACATCGAACCCATAAACTCATAAGTTTGGGCATTGTTCTTATTCAGGCTGATTGCTTGCTCATATGCCCACATCGCGGCTTCGTAGTCTCCCAAGCGGGCTTGCGTGACACCTAATCCTAAATAAGCATTAACGTTGTTGCGGTTCAGCTGGATAGCACGACGGTAAGCATCTTTGGCCCCAGCAGTATCACCTAAATTACCTTTGATATAACCCACAGCATAGTAAAAATCACTATTGTTGGGGTCGATACCAATAGCACGACGATACGAGGCTAACGCCGATTGGAAATTTCCTTGTTGGGCGTATAAGTAGCCAATCCCGGAATGAATTTTGGCATTTTTGGGATCTAAGGTAGCAGCTTGTTGGTAAACTGCGATCGCTCCATTATAATCACCAGTATTCACAAGCCTCCGCCCTTCCTCTAAGATTTCCTTTAACTCAGGGTTTCTGGCTTGCGCGACTATTGCCTGAGCCTGAGCCTCTGAGGGGATGGTAACGGTACAACATCCTAATAACAGTACGCTAACTATAAGTGAAATGCGCTTGTACACAGTAAATTTCCTGAAATTTTAGAACATTTTTTTCTTGTACATTAAAACAAAAATATTGATTTTTGAAAACTGTATTTATTCGCTTTTACGAAATATTAATAAATCATAAATTTTAATACTTGATAACAGTACAAAAGCGCGAAATTTTCTACTGAAAGATAGATAGCTCAGTATAAATAATTAAGTAAAATCCGCAGATTAATCTGGAACTCGAAAAAAAAATATCTTTGGTTATCAGTAGTTTTCGCATCTTGTTCTTAATACAGACAGAGTATACATCTTTTATGTGAGGTGTCGAATCTTAATTATTTATGATGCTGCCACTTGAAAATCGGTAGATTAAGTATCAAATTTTTCCCTTTTGTTTATTCAAAATCTTTCATCATTCTTTGAGCATTACCAAGATCAGATCGAGCCAAAAGATGAAATGTTCCTTTACATGCTCGACTTTGTCCAAGAAAAAGTCTGAAGCAAAAGTGTGTTTGCGTAAATCTAAAATAAATATTGTTAGCAAATGTTTCCGTTTGTACCTCATGCCCAACGGAAAACTTACTGCTACTTCCCCTCTGCTCTCTGAAGTTCGCCCAAACGGAGACAATGCCACTTGCTTCAATGCTCTTCACCCGCACAACGTAGAGTCTCCCCAACGCAGTGGCTTCTCCTTTCGATTTCTCTTGCTATTTTTATAAGAGATGTCTAGCCGATGTACTAATTGCGAGGCTAATTTATGATTTTAACTACAACTGATGTGATTCAAGGTGCAGTTATTGAGTCATATTTAGGTATTGTGACGGCGGAAGTCGTCTATGGCAGTAATTTCCTACGGGATTTTTTAGCCAGCATTCGGGATGTTATTGGTGGACGCACCGGCAGCTATGAGCGTTTGTTTGAGCAGGGCCAGCGGAAAGCAATAGCAGAATTGGAACAACGAGCGCAGCGTTTAGGAGCAAACGCTGTGATTGGAATTGAAATTGATACTGGCACAATCAATATTGACCAGTCAGGAGTTCTATTATTGATTACCGCTACAGGTACTGCTGTCAAAATACGCTAGTATTTTCATTTTTAAAACTCTGTTTATAGCCTGGCGCTCGAGGAAAATGGGTAATATTTTAGTTAAAATTACCTATTACCTATTCCTAAAAATATTTTTTATCATTAATTCACTATCGCTTGCAGTAAATATTAAAATTATTGAAAATTTTACAGGTATATTTTAAATTAAAGTATGAATTAAGTTAAAGACAAAAAGTTAATATTTTAGGGATTGATTAAGTTAAATTACAAGTTGTAAAACAATGTATTTATTACTACTAAAGATAGAGTACATATCTCTTTCTATTGATAGATATGAAAATATAAGATTAGCAATTTAATCTATAAATAATAAGCATGAATATAGCTGACTAAAAACTTTGCTAAAATAGCTAGGGAGAACAATAAAATATGTCATACGTGAATCGCGTAGGTGATGATGTTATTAATGAGCCAGCAGTGGCAGCTAGAGTAGGTGAATACCATGACCGTGTTCGCTGGGGTCCGATAATTGCTGGTGTTTTAGTTGCCTTGGCTACTCAATTGGTTTTAAGTTCCTTGTTTGGAGCAATTGGAGCAGGTAGCGTTGCAGGTTCAGGAGCGCCAAGAACAATTGCACCCAATGTCGCGGGTAATGTGGGACTTTGGTCAACTATCGCTTTGTTGATTTCTCTCTTCACTGGTGGTTGGGTGACAGCCCGCGCTGCTGGCCCAATGAACCGTAACACAGCCCTACTTAACGGTGCAATCTTTTGGGCTACTACTTTGGCACTCAGTTCTTGGTTATTAGCAAGTGGGGTATCGGGTGCTTTTGGTGTTGCTGCTTCTAATGCTGGCGAAGTGATCAATCAAGTACAACGACCAGGTACTACAGTACCGCAAAATGTACCGAATGTAACTGCAGAGCAAGCTCGTGATATTGCTGCTGCAACTTCAAGAGGTTTGTGGTGGTTTGTATTTGGTTCTTTACTAGGTTTAGCTGCGTCATTGATGGGATCTATTGCTGGTGTACGCAGTCCTAGAACTAACTACCATACTTAAGAATTCTTTTGCAAAACTAAATATCATGAATTTTAAAAGCACCTTGAAAAAGGTGCTTTTTGTTATTTAACGTTGGCGTTTATAAAGTCCAATTAAGTCTGCTTTTGCCAAAACATAACTTTCCATTGCTGCCAAAATTTGATTTTTGGTAGCACCTGCCGCCAAAGCCAACTTTTGATCTAGGGCATAAAGTTTGAAAAAGTAACGATGAGTACCACTGGGTGGACAGGGGCCACCATAACCCAACTTGCCAAAATCATTTGTTCCCTGCACACCACCATTAGGCAGAGTTTTGACAGATGGAATTCGCTCTGGTAGTTGGCTAACTGTAGCTGGAATATCATAAACAACCCAATGAACAAATGTCCGCCCAGGTGCATCGGGGTCATCAACAATCAATACTATGCTTTGTGTTCCTGTAGGGACTTCATGCCAGATTAAAGGTGGAGAAATGTCTGCCCCATCACAGGTATATTTTGCTGGAATTAAACCATTATTATCAAAGACGCTACTTTCTAATTTCATGGTTTTTACCTATTTTTCAATTCACTGCGAAAGAATGTTTGCAAATTCTTCCGTAGTTATGGACTCATCACGCAAGTGTGTTTCTCTGCATGAGATTTAATTTTGATTAAAGTTTAAATATCGATATAACTCATCGGCAAAAGGATGAATATTTGCGTTAGTATATCAAATATTACTGAAATTTATAAATGTATCTTATTAACGTAAAAACTGCCGCTAATTCCTCATTATCAACTTAGGCGATCGCATTTTTTAACTAAGGTGCGATATCTGGAAATACCTTAAAACTATACTTTTGACAGCTTTAGTTTCTTTCAGAAAACTAGATATATATTATGTGTTCACTGTTTATATAGTTCTACTAGAACGCCGAACAGTCATCTTAATCTGTCACAATTTCAGAGAAAACTATATGGATTATTCATTCATAGTTAGATCGGGGTTATCGCTCACAATCATAACAATAGCTTCGTTGATTCATTCTCCTGTATGGGCAGAAATCAGTGAGACGATTCCTCAAAACCTACAGCAGCAAAAACAACCACGGGAGAAATTGAAAAGACAATGGGAGGAGACGAGTAGATGGAAGGATAATTTGAAACAACAACCTCAACAGCTGTGGCAACAATTTCGACAGCAACAAGATGAACAGAGGCTACGGCAACAACTGCAACTAGAACAATTTAGGCAACAAGATGAACTGAGACTACGACAACAACTGCAACTGCGACAATTGAGACAACAAAATGAACTAAGACTACGACAACAATCTTTGGAACAATTGAGACAACAGGAACTGAGACTACAACAACAACAGCAACTGGAACAATTGAGACAACAACAGGACATGCAAAGACAGCAGCCAAGATGATAGAAGGAATGACCTAAGATAAGGCAAAATCCTTAAATCATGAAGAACTGTGATTGTCTCATATTTAAAGAGCGATCGCACTTGGTGAATTAGGGGTGCGATGCCTGCGGCAAGGGCTTCGCCCAACGCAATACAATTGTCAGTCCGTAGAAACGCTTCGGGTTAAAATTTTCATCACTTTGCCTGGTTCAGAAGCGGGTAAAAGTGGACTCCACTCGCTAATCTCAGCAAAACCCATTCTATAGAGCGTGTGAACAGTATTGATAACTGTTTGGCGCGAACCGATAACGAGGAAACTAACGGGTTCTCGGTCTGAATCTGTTTGCGTGGAAAGTTGAGAGTTTTTGTTCATTATAGTTGACCTCAATTTTTACTAAAACTTATGTTCGTTATTACGAACATATATTAACTATATCATGTAGTTCGTAATTACAAACATTTACTTGGGTATTAGCCTCTGACAAAATCGGAGGCATGACACAAGCAGGAAAAGCCCTCAAACGAGTACTAAAAATTTATGGCATCACTCAAAATCGATTGGCAGTAGTGATGGGGGTCAATCGTTCTAGTGTTTTTGGTTGGGTAAATGAAATTGCAGATCCACCGGGTGATACGGTGGTGAAAATTCGCAAAGCACTTGCGGAAATTGAGCCTGCTGCGGCTGAGGAGTTTGTCAGGCTGTTCTGGGGTGATTCAGAAGAAGATGAGAAATAATCTGTGGTGCGTTTCGCCCTTGAGGAATTGAAGGGGCGATCGCACGCCTAATTACCGTAGCTGATTAAACTCTTCTTCTGTAATACCCAACTGTTTGAGAATTTCATGAAATAACCATTTACCAATTTCAGCATTGCCATGAATTGGAATTGTCGTTGCTCGTCCATCTGGATGTTGCCAACGAGCATGACTACCCTTCTGTCGTACTTTTTCAAATCCCAGTTTTCGGGCAATCCTTTCCAATTCAATGGCTTTAGCTGGCATTTGCAATCACCAGTTCAACATCTCCAGGTAGAGAACGACCTTGCTCTGTGTATTCTTCTTGAATCATTTCAAAAACAGAAACAAGTTCAGCACGAGCTTCATCTGGCGTTTGTCCCCAAGCATGACAACCAGGTATGGCTGGAACATAGGCGACAAAAGTACCATTGTCATCGGGACGGATTACAGTAGTGTAGTCTTGCAAAGACTTCATTGCATAACCTGAAGTTTGAGTTACATCTTCAGTTTAAGACGAGCGCACTGGGTAATTAGGAGTGCGATCGCATGGATTGACCTCTCCCCCAGCCCCTCTCCGAAGCAGAGAGGGGAGCTAAATTTCTCCCCCTTCCCTACGAGGGAAGGGGGTTGGGGGGTTAGGTTTCTTTACAACAAGCCTGAGAAATAAGTATCAAAACCTGATCGAGTTCCTGTCTTACTTGTTCATTTTTAATGCGTAACAAATGCAGTCCCCGTCCTGTCAAAACTTTGTCACATTCTGCATCATATTCAACTTGTTGTTCATGAATTTTTCCATCTACCTCTATCACTAACCTAGCTGCATGACAGTAAAAATCTGCAACAAAACCATCAATAATTTGTTGACAGCGAAAGTGTAAACCATTCAAGCGATTAGCACGAAGATGTTGCCAAAGAATCTTTTCTTCTGGTGTCATTTGGCGACGAAGTTCTTTAGCACGTTGCACTTTAATTGGGTTTAATTTTTGTCCAATAACAATGTTGCGATTTCCCTTCTCTTCCCGTGGCGAGGGTTGCTGTGGTATTGGATTGCTCATGTGTAAAGCATAAATACTTATGTTGATTTATACATTATGGCTGACCTCTCCCCCAACCCCTCTCCGATGCGGAGAGGGGAGTCAGATTTCTCCCCCTTCCCTACAAGGGAAGGGGGTTAGGGGGTTAGGTTTGTATGCAAGATGAGAAAGTGCAATGCACATTTAAAAGGGTCTTAAATACAACTTGTCAACTTTGAACCCAGTATATAATATGCTTTAAATCTTACTAAGTCTAAGAATAACTATGAGTATTGCACCTCGCCCGATGAATGTGACAGAAGCTTACTGACTTTATCGCTCTGGCAATTTATTAATTAACCGTAAGTATCAGCGAAAACTTGTTTGGACAGTAATAGAAAAAGAAAAATTGATTAGCAGTATTTTGATGAAGTATCCAATTCCTCTTATTTTGTTAGCAGAGCGTCCTCAAATATATGGTAGTGGGAAATATGAAATTGTGGATGGAATGCAAAGATTAAATGCAGTTTTTGGATTTATAGAAAACTCGTTCGCTTATCAAAAACAGTATTTTGATATTAATGAATTTTCTTATGCTAAACAATTGTCCGAAAATGGTATTTTCCCAATAGCAAGAGAAAAAGATTTTAATATTCTTTCTAGGCAAGAATGCGCTGATATTACCGATTATCAATTAGCAGTTACTTACCAATGCTATTCAAAATTCTGAGCTTACTGAGCTATTGAAAACGCAAGTGCTAGCAAGATTTGACACAATTTCATACAAAGGATTTTTAGTTATTAGAATTACCATTCCTCCGCAAAAAACCGTATCTTTTGTTGGAAAAACAGCTTTTATAAGAAAAGATTCGTCTACTGTACCTATAGAAGGGCCTGATTTACTGGCAATTTTTCAGCTTTTTCAAAAGTAAGTATTAATTAGGGTGGGCTTTGCCCACCCTAATTAAACTGCGGACATACATGATAGTTATTACTACCGTACCGCTGTAGGCATACCCAAAATATCTTCAATTCTGGGCATTTCTTCCAACGGAATTACTCGCCCTTCATCCTCAAAACCAGTGATTTGATCGAAGTTTAAATACCGATACAAATCACCAGCAAAAGGATCAATTTTCTTCGCCACAATATCCAGATATTCTTGCACTGTGGGAATGCGCCCCAATAATGCACAAACTGCGGCTAATTCCGCTGAACCAAGATACACTCGTGCATCTTTACCCATACGGTTATTGAAGTTGCGTGTCGAGGTAGAAAACACCGTTGTGCCATCAGCAACCCGCGCCTGATTTCCCATACACAAACTGCATCCGGGCATTTCTGTCCGCGCACCCGCAGCACCAAAAATGGCATACATACCTTCTTCTTTGAGTTGGTGTTCATCCATCCGGGTTGGTGGTGCTATCCACAGACGAGTTTTTACCTCACCTGCGCCTTCCAAAACTTTCGCTGTTGCCCGATAATGACCGATATTCGTCATACAAGAACCGACGAATACTTCTTGCACGGGGTCATTAGCAACTTCCGATAATAATTTCACATTATCGGGGTCATTGGGAGCAGCGACAATTGGTTCTTTAATTTCGTTCAAATCAATTTCAATGATTTCGGCATACTCCGCATCGGCATCGGCTTCCATTAACACGGGATTTGCTAACCATTCTTCCATCTTGGCTATACGGCGCAGGATGGTACGGGCATCTTGATAGCCCCTTGCGATTAAATTCTTCAACAAGGCTACATTAGAACGCAGATATTCAGCAATTGTCTCTACACTCAGCTTAATCGTAGAACCTGCACAAGAACGCTCAGCAGTAGCATCAGCGAGTTCAAAGGCTTGTTCGACTTTTAAATCTGGTAAGCCTTCAATTTCCAGAATTCGCCCGGAGAAAATATTTTTCTTGTTTTGCTTCTCTACCGTCAGCAAACCTTTTTGAATTGCTACGTAAGGAATGGCATTTACGACATCTCGAAGAGTGATACCGGGTTGCAATTCACCTTTGAAGCGTACTAAAACCGACTCTGGCATATCCAAAGGCATGACACCCAAAGCACCCGCA
Source organism: Dendronalium sp. ChiSLP03b (assembly GCF_034531165.2). Classification (NCBI taxonomy): domain Bacteria; kingdom Bacillati; phylum Cyanobacteriota; class Cyanophyceae; order Nostocales; family Nostocaceae; genus Dendronalium; species Dendronalium sp. ChiSLP03b. The sequence goes on from NZ_JAVRBR020000011.1 coordinate 28,133, forward strand.
AACGCAACTAACCCAGAACCAGCAGGGAAGGAAATACCCAAGGGGAAGCGAGTGTGAGAGTCGCCGCCAGTTCCTACGGTGTCGGGTAACAGCATCCGGTTCAGCCAAGAATGGATAATACCATCACCAGGACGTAGGGCAACGCCACCACGTTGGGCAAAAAAGTCTGGGAGTTCGTGATGAGTTTTGATGTCAACAGGTTTGGGATAAGCAGCGGTGTGACAGAAACTCTGCATTACTAAGTCTGCACTGAAACCCAAACAAGCGAGTTCTTTTAACTCATCGCGGGTCATGGGGCCTGTGGTATCCTGGGAACCGACGGTGGTCATGATAGGTTCGCAGGATGTACCGGGACGCACGCCAGGTAATCCACAAGCTTTACCTACCATTTTCTGTGCTAGAGTGTAGCCTTTGCCTGTATCGCTGGGTTGTTGAGGACGGATAAAGACAGTGCTAGGTTTTAAACCGAGTGCTTGCCGTGTTTTATCGGTGAGGGTACGTCCGATAAGTAGAGGAATACGTCCCCCGGCACGGACTTCATCAAGAATGGTATCGGGTTTAAGGGTAAAGGTGGAAATAACTTCACCTGCTTCGTTGGTGATTGTACCTTTGTAAGGATAGATGGTGATCGCCATGCCAGTTTCTAGTTTGGTGACATCACATTGAATTGGCAAAGCACCGGCATCTTCAGCAGTGTTGAAGAAAATAGGCGCGATCGCACTACCTAAAATATATCCCCCAGCGCGTTTGTTGGGTACAAAGGGAATATCATTTCCCAGATGCCACAATACTGAGTTGATGGCAGATTTGCGCGAAGAACCAGTACCAACTACATCCCCCACGTAAGCAACAGGATGCCCTTTCTTCTTCAACTCGACAATAATTTCTAAGCTTCCCGGTTGTCTTGACTCCAGCATCGCCAACGCATGTAAGGGAATGTCTGGGCGAGTGGTGGCTTGAGTGGCGGGGGATAAGTCGTCGGTGTTGGTTTCGCCAGGAACTTTAAAAACAGTGACGTTAATATATTCTGGTAGCTGCGGACGAATAGTAAACCACTCAGCTTCTGCCCAAGAGTCAATCACTTGCTTAGCGAAGGGGTTGGTTTTAGATAATTCCAAGACATCGTGATAAGCGTCATACACCAAAAGGATTTTGCTTAAGGCGGTGGCGGCGTATGCGGCTATTGGTTCTTTTCCTTGTCCACCCATCACCAAAGGTGTATCGGAAGAATCTGATACAGATTTAGTAGGTAATTGCAGCAAGTCAATTAAAGCTTGCACGTTGTAGCCACCTACCATTGTTCCTAGCAATTCCACCGCTTCGATTGGCGAAATTAAAGGGCTGGTAGTTTCCTTTTTAGCGATGGCGGTGAGAAATCCAGCTTTGACATAAGCAGCTTCATCAACACCAGGAGGAACGCGATCGCGCAATAAATGTAATAATGTACTTTCTTCACCAGCTGGCGGATTCTTCAATAGTTCGCACAGTTCTGATGTCTGCTTTGCATCTAACGGTAAGGGGGGAATTCCTAGTGCTGCCCTTTGGGCAACGTGTTGACGATATGACTCTAGCATTTTACACTCCAAGATATTTAGCCAAACATTTGTTAAGTATTTATAATTACTTCCGAAGCTTTATGATAATTCAACTTCATAAGTCTTGACAGGTTGAATTAACGAGAAGTGAAGCTCCTGGCTTTAAGCTTTTCGTCTGGCTAGGACTTATAATTACACTGTAAAGCTACTTTTGCCGATAAAGCTATTTGAAAATAATTCTTTTATTTGCATTGCAGAATTTGGTTTTGCATCTATTTATCAGATAAAATAATCCATTTGACCGTTGGAACACCCTGCTTTTGTATATGTCCAAAATTTACACCGTAGAAATTAACCACCAAGGCAAAACTCATACTTTGCAAGTTCCTGAAAATGAAACTATCTTGTCAGTAGCTGATGCCGCTGGTATAGATTTACCGAGTTCTTGCCATGCAGGTGTTTGTACAACTTGCGCTGGTCAAATTGTTGAGGGTACTGTCGATCAAACTGATGGTATGGGCGTTAGTCCAGATTTGCAAAAACAAGGTTATGTATTGCTTTGTGTTGCTTATCCCCGTTCAGATTTGAAAATTGATACAGAAAAGGAAGAAATAGTTTATCAACTGCAATTTGGAAAAGATCGATAAAAGGATGGAATGATGAAGGATAAAGAAAACTCAATTTTTACTTCATCCTTCACACTTTATTCAGCTATTCTAGAAACTGCAATTCACAAGGATCACCGCAATGACTACTCATTTTATTACTGCTGAAATTGACCTGCAAGAAACTCCCACAGAACTGCAAAAAGCAATTGAAGCAGAGTTGAAAAACCAAGGAGAACCCCTACGTTGGGCAATTACTTCTGTAGACGCTGACCAGCAAAAGGCTGTTGTGGAAGCAGTTGTAACTAAAGCAAGTTCTGAGTGCTGAGTTCTGTTAGCGGTAGCGGCGCGTTTAGCCCGTGCTGAGTTCTGAGTAGTTAGAAATACTAAAGGATTAGAAACCCAGAACTTGAAGTTCATGAATCAATCTGAAATTATTCTTGCTGATTCCGACTCAGCACACAAGACTTTTTATGAATCGGCCATACACTACTATTTTAATTGTTCCCACTGGGATTGGGGCAGCAATTGGAGGTTATGCCGGAGATGCACTACCTGTTGCCAAGGTTTTAGCACAGGTTTGCGATCGCCTAATTACTCACCCCAATGTCCTCAATGGCGCGAGTCTGTACTGGAATATCCCCAACGCTTTCTATGTTGAAGGTTACGGGCTTGACAAATTTGCTTCTGGATGCTGGGGTTTGCGCCCAGTTCGCAACAACAAAATTGGTTTACTTTTAGACCAAGGTATTGAGCCGGAATTGCGGTTGCGACATTTGCAAGCAGCCGACGCAGCTAGGGCAACTCTGGGCTTAACTTTAACAGATTATGTTATCACTGATGCGCCGTTAAATGTAGAATTACGGTCTGCATCATCGGGGGCGAGTTGGGGAACAATTGGCAATCCTGATAGTTTACTCAGGGCAGCCGAGACATTAATTAAAAAAGCGGGGGCAGAAGCGATCGCAGTTGTAGCGCGTTTCCCCGATGATATGGATGAAGAGGCTGTGCAAAACTACCGTCACGGTCAAGGCGTAGATCCCCTAGCGGGTGCAGAAGCGGTAATTAGTCATTTAGTAGTACGAACCTTTCAAATTCCTTGCGCCCATTCTCCTGCCCTTGCGATCGCACCCCCAGACCCCAATTTATCGCCCCGCTCCGCCGCCGAAGAATTAGGTTATACTTTTTTACCGTGCGTACTTGTAGGCTTAAGTCGTGCCCCACAATTTATATTAGAGAAAGAGTTAGCCAGGTCTTTACAGGAAGATATTTGGGCAGATGAAGTTGATGCTGCGATCGTACCTGCAACCGCTTGTGGCAGTACCGCCTTACTGAGTTTAAGCCAGAGGCAATGCCAGATAATTACAGTGGAGGAAAATAAAACTTTAATACAAGTTCCTCCGCAATCCCTGGGGATCAAATCCATACAGGTACACTCATATTTAGAAGCAGTGGGTATAGTGGTAGCACATAAAGCAGGTATTAATCCATCTGCTCTGTGTCCCAAATTATCCTCTTTGCAGTCAGTAGTCAGGAGTTAGAAGGCAGGAGTAGTTATTATTCTCTCCCTTGTCTGCCTTGTCTCCCTCATCTCCCTCATATTCTAAATACCCGTGGTAGAACAACAAAAACACGAACCAGAAATTCCCTACCTCACACGCATCCAAGTACTGGTGGCAATGGGAGCAACGGCAATCATTTTGTGGATAGTTGCCAAGCTGTGGTTGCACTTTGGTAATGTATCACTATTTAAGTGGTACTGGGATCAAAGGGATTTACTCTTGGGGCTGACGTTAGGATTAACGATTACAGCTTTGAGTGGCTTAGCTTATCGCTTTTGCCCTCCTTACCGTAAAAGTGCAGATTATTACCTAGAAGTAGTGCTGAGTCCCTTAGCTTTGCCAGACTTAATTTGGCTGGGGTTGCTACCGGGGTTGAGTGAAGAATTATTATTTCGGGGTGTAATGCTGCCAGCTTTAGGCTTAGATCATGTGGCTGTAATTGTATCCAGTCTTTGCTTTGGTGTTTTGCACCTCAGCGGTTCCCAACAATGGCCTTATGTCATTTGGGCAACTATTATTGGTCTAATACTGGGGTATAGCGCCCTCATCAGTGGTAACTTGTTAGTGCCAATTGTCGCTCACATTATAACGAATTGGATTTCTAGCTATATGTGGAAGATGTGGCAATTGTCGGGAATGAAAAATTAGAACTGGAGGCAGGAGTAATACCAATTCGTAATTCGTAATTCGTAATTCGTAATTAAGAAAGTCCCATTTAGTCTAGGTTTCTGGGTTTGGATCTGCATCATTATTTTTGGGAAATGGTATAAGGTCTTTATATTGCTCTCCTTACTGGGATGAATAACAGAGGATGCTTGAGGGTGACTATGCAATCGATTTTGGAGAAGAGTGCCTCCCGTAGGATGACTTGAGATTTCATTGCCAGTTAGTAAACGATCTAGAAACCTCCAGTGCGATCGCCCGCGATCAATTCCAAATTTAAAGAAGACCTTTTCACACAAAAAACGGTAGAGACTTACATGCTTCTACCGTTTTCTAATTCTATATTTGAGACTTAATCCCAAATTTTAAATCTTACTCAACTCCTTGAGGCAACAATTCGCGCTGCTGTTGAGAAGTCACCTGAACGTTACCGCTTTCATCGACATCAACAACGGCTGTATCGCCATCTTTGATGCGACCAGACAGAATCTCTTCTGCTAGGCTATCTTCTAACAAGCGCATAATCGCCCGGCGTAAAGGTCTTGCACCATAGCTAGGGCTGTAACCTTCTTGAATCAAGCGGTCTTTGAAGCGTTCGGTGACTTCTAGGTTGATACCTTTTTCAGTCAAGCGACCAAACACTTCTTTGAGCATGATATCGGCGATTTGTGTCACCTCGTCTCTGTTCAATTGACGGAAGACGATAATCTCATCCAATCGGTTGAGGAACTCTGGACGGAAGTACTGCTTCAATTCTTCATTCACCAGGGTTTTAATCCGGTTGTACTGCGATTCACCAGTATCATCCGCAAATTCAAAGCCGATGGTGGAAGCACCTTTCTCAATTACCTTAGAACCGATATTGGAAGTCAAAATCAGCAAGGTATTCTTAAAGTCAACGGTGCGACCTTTAGCATCGGTTAACCGTCCGTCTTCCAATATTTGCAGCAGCATGTTGAATACATCGGGGTGGGCTTTTTCGATTTCGTCGAATAGCACCACGGTGTAAGGACGGCGACGCACTGCTTCGGTTAACTGACCGCCTTCGTTGTAACCAACATAACCAGGAGGCGAACCAATCAACTTACTGACGGTGTGGCGCTCCATGTATTCCGACATATCTAAGCGGATCATTGCTTCTTCGGAACCGAAGAAGTAAGACGCTAAGGATTTCGCTAGCTCGGTTTTACCCACCCCGGTAGGCCCGGAGAAGACAAAGCTGGCAATGGGTCGATTAGGATTCTTCAAACCGACACGAGCGCGGCGAATGGCTCGTGAAACTGCCTTCACAGCATCTTCTTGCCCGATTAGACGCTGATGCAATGTGTCTTCCATGTGCAGCAGCTTCTCGGACTCAGATTCGGTGAGTTTGTTTACTGGTACGCCTGTCCAGGAAGCGACAATGTGGGCAATGTCCTCTTCGGTGACTACTGGTTCTTCGCCTTCTGTACCGGAGCCATTAGTTTTGCTTTGAGCAATGGCACGGATTTCGGCTTTGATTTCCATTTCCCGATCGCGTAGTTCCCCGGCTCTGTCAAAGTCTTGGGAACGGACTGCATCGTCTTTTTCTTTGAGGATTTGCCGCAGTTCTTTGTCTAACTCTTTGGCTGCGGGTGGCAGTTGGGAGTTAATCAAGCGCACGCGGGAACCAGCTTCATCAATCAAGTCGATGGCTTTATCTGGGAGGTAGCGATCGCTAATGTAACGGTCAGATAGCTTCGCCGCCGCCACTAAGGCTTCATCGGAGATTTTCAGCTTGTGGTGTTGCTCGTAGCGATCGCGTAAACCATACAAAATTTCAATTGTCTCATCGACAGTGGGTTCACCTACCATTACTGGCTGGAAGCGACGCTCTAAGGCTGCATCCCGCTCAATGTGCTTGCGGTATTCATCTAAGGTTGTCGCGCCGATGCATTGCAATTCACCTCTTGCCAAAGCTGGTTTGAGGATATTTGCTGCGTCGATTGCACCTTCTGCCGCGCCTGCACCAATTAAGGTGTGAACCTCGTCAATCACGAGAATGACATTGCCTGCTTGGCGAATTTCATCCATGATTTTCTTCAGGCGTTCTTCAAATTCACCCCGGTACTTGGTTCCTGCTACGAGCAAGCCGATATCCAGTGTGACGACACGCTTATCTTCTAAGATGTCAGGGACATCTTTATTAGCAATGCGTGATGCTAGACCTTCAGCGATCGCCGTTTTACCAACACCTGGCTCACCAATTAGCACTGGGTTGTTTTTAGTCCGGCGACCCAAAATCTGAATTACGCGCTCGATTTCTTTGGCACGTCCTACCACTGGATCGAGTTTGTTGTCTGTCGCCATTTGGGTGAGGTTCGAGCCAAATTCATCCAAGGTTGGAGTTTTGGTACGTCCTGACTGACTGCCAGGGGCACCAACTTCGGCTGTTTCTCCCAGCATCCGAATGACTTGGGTTCTTACCTTAGATAGATCCACCCCGAGGTTTTCTAGCACCCTGGCTGCCACACCTTCCCCTTCCCGGATCAGGCCCAACAACAGATGCTCGGTGCCAATGTAGTTATGCCCTAATTGGCGCGCTTCCTCTAAGGATAGTTCCAGAACTCGCTTTGCCCGTGGCGTAAACGGTATTTCCACGGCAACAAAGCCCGAACCCCGGCCTATGATTTTTTCTACTTCAATTCGGGCATCTTTGAGGTTGACACCCATGGATTTCAACACCTTGGCCGCTACGCCGGTTCCTTCTCCAATTAGACCCAAGAGGATCTGTTCGGTACCGACGAAATTGTGACCTAGACGGCGGGCCTCTTCTTGGGCCAGCATGATTACCTTAATGGCTTTTTCTGTGAAGCGTTCAAACATATAACATTGATCCCATCACCTGCGTCGTGCCGGTACGCTGATTTTAGCACAGGCTAGGCTTTTGGATGCCTGTATAAAGATTATAGACATCACAAGAAGTATCATCCAAGATGATGATACTACTACTAACTATTCATTACTTTTTGTGTAGCTGCCGTACTGAGGAGCTTGAGTTTATCGGCATTTCTGGGCTTGACTACACACAGCCGCCCATCGTGGTTAAAGATTTATTTTGCCAGTCACAAATATTAATTATTAACATATCTACATTCTTAAATTCAAGAATACAAAGCACTCATATATTATTTCAATAATAAATTTTTCTTTAATTAAAAATAATAATGAAACTGGCAGGAACACGCAGATGCCATCCAGATAAAAAATATGGCATTGTAGAGTTGTGACTATAAAAGCAGCTGCCAAGAAGATTTGCTGAGGTGTTCGCTAACAATATTGTGCCAGTCTGCCAAAGTCTTTTGAAATTTGGGTTGTTGCAAATCTGATAGCCATAGAATCAGAGCATCCTCACCATTATCTTGGTAATAACGCCGCCGCCGTCCGGCTGTTTTGAAGCCAAATTTTTGATACAGAGATATTGCTGCTAAGTTAGAAGTTCGGACTTCAAGAGTAGCTCGCTCCAAGCCGCGATCGCTAGCTGTCTTCAGTAGAGAATACAGTAAAGCTTGACCCAAACCTTGACGGTGATATTGGGGATGAACCGCCAAAATTGTAATGTGGGCTTCCTCCAAAATTGACCAAAAGCAACCCATTCCCAACAGTTTAGCAGTAGCAAAAGGGGAAAATAAACCAAGTAAGTCACTGTTAGGACTTGCCAACTCGCGTTGGTAGCCCTCAAGAGTCCACAAACCGCCAAAGCAGGCTGCATCCAGTTCCAGGATCGCACTCACATCCTCTATGGTCAGTAATTTAAGTTTTAAATCTAAATAAGATCGCATTTAGTTTGGATAAGGTTACAAACTCTTTGTCAAAAACAAAGGCAGAGGACAGAAGGTTTACCTTCCTCCCTGCCTAGAAAATAAGAGCGACCAATAGAGCAAGGGTCTGAATTCCCTTCAGAACATAACCTTCTGCCTTCTGTATCCTGCACTCTGCCTTCTTCTCAGTTGGCGAAATTAGGTAAACTGAGAATCGGGTGACTTACTCGCGCCCGTAATTTGAGCAAGGAAAACTTACATAGTTATGGTATCGACTCACCCCACTGGGGTTCAACATGCTGGTACTCAGTATTTACCTCAAAGGCGCAGCACAGACGCAAAACTTTCGCCCAACCAGGAACTTTTACCTTTGACTGCTAGAGTTAATAGTCATGAATTCCTGGAAATTGGTGGGTGTGATGTCACAACCCTAGTTCAGCAGTTTGGTTCACCTTTATATATTTTAGATGAAGAAACTCTGCGGACAGCTTGCCAACAATACCGGGATACCCTCAAGCAATATTATCAAGGTGAATCTCAGGTACTGTATGCTTCAAAAGCATGGAATTGTTTAGCTGTTTGCGCTATAGCCAATAGTGAAGGCTTGGGAATCGATGTTGCTTCTGGAGGAGAACTTTACACAGCACTAACTGCTGGTCTAAATCCTCATAAAATTTACTTCCACGGTAACAATAAATCTCATGCAGAATTGCTTTACGCAATTGAGTCAGGTGTCAATATTGTGGCAGATAACTGGTATGAGTTGCAGACTCTGGTTGAGTTAGCACCAGAGCAACAACCTGTTCGCATATTGTTGCGTCTAACACCTGGTATTGATTGTCACACCCATGAATATATTCGTACTGGTCACTTAGATAGTAAATTTGGTTTTGACCCAGGTGATTTAGATGAGGTGTTTACTTTTGTAAGTCAGCAACCAGCTCTAAATTGCATAGGAGTACACGCCCACATTGGCTCCCAAATTTTTGAACGCCAACCGCATCGCGATCTAGCTGCTTTGATGGTGCAGTGGTTAACTAAAGCTGCTAGCTATGGTTTAACTCTGACAGAGTTAGATGTTGGTGGTGGCTTAGGGATTAACTATACAGAATCAGACGATCCACCTAGCATTGAAGAGTGGGTTATACCAATTTGTGAGGTGATTCAAGAAGCTTGTGCGGCAGAAAATCTACCTTTGCCAAAATTACTTTGTGAACCTGGGCGATCGCTAATTGCTAATTCTGGCGTTACAGCTTACACAATCGGCTCATCAAAAGTTATTCCTGATATCCGTACTTATGTGGCTGTGGATGGAGGATTGTCTGATAATCCGCGCCCAATTACTTACCAATCAGTTTATCGGGCAGTAGTTGCTAACAAAATTTCTGCTCCCATAACAGAAACAGTAACAATTGCTGGTAAGCACTGTGAATCAGGAGATGTTTTAATTAAAGATGCTCAACTGCCAAAAACTCAACCAGGAGATATTCTCGTAGTTATGGGAACTGGTGCGTACAATTACAGTATGGCATCTAACTACAACCGCTTACCTCGACCGGCAGCAGTTGTTGTGGCGAATGGCGAAGCAAATTTGATTTTGCAACGCGAAACTTACCAAGACTTGATTCGGCAAGATCGCTTACCAGAAAGACTCAAGCAGAATAAAGAATAAAGGCTGTTCGGCTTTAGCCGTTCCCGTACTGCTTCTTTTACGGAGACGCTAGCGCCAACGGAGAACCCGTAGGGTAAGGTAGGATGAAAGATAGAAGGGTGAAGGATAAAGGATAAGGATGAAAATTTTCAATTTCAAACTTTATAGCTTCATACTTTATAACTTCACACTTCATCCTTTATACTTTATCCTTCACCCTACCTTACGCCGCGGCAATGCCAAGGGCGAACCACAAGCCGCCCAGAGGGTATCTACATACTTCATCCTTTCACACCAGATGTCATGAGAGATTGGTGGAAGCAATGGCTGACAAACCTGGGATGGTCGCAGTCCTTGCTACTTGGGACTCTGGATATTGTATTTGTGCTGGCGCTGACGTACATGATCCTAGTCATTATTAGCGAGCGCCGGACACTATGGATGGTGCGAGGATTTATCATCTTAATGTTAGCTTCGGCACTCAGTGGTAGATTAGGACTACCACTACTAAATTTTGTATTAGAAAAGTTGGTGATTGGCTGTGCTGTAGCGATGGCAGTTGCTCTCCAATCAGAGTTTCGCCGATTTTTGGAACAATTAGGACGTGGTGAATTCCGGCAGTTATTTCAACCATCCAATCTGTCAGTCCCTAAGTCTGATAGTGTGATTGATGAAATTGTGGAAGCGGTTAAAGAACTCTCAAAAAACCGCATTGGAGCTTTGCTGATTTTGGAAACAACTGGCCCAATTGACGAGCGGGATTTTTCTGTACCTGGAGTAAAGTTAAATGCTGATGTTTCTAAAGAACTGATACAAACAATTTTTCAACCAAAAACTCTGTTACACGATGGGGCGACGTTGATTCGTGGTTCACGGATTGTTTCATCAGGTATAATTTTACCACTTTCGGGACGCACAGCCTCGCGCCAGTTGGGCACGCGCCATCGGGCGGCAATGGGAATTACTGAGCGGGTCGAAAATTGCATTTGTGTCGTGGTATCAGAAGAAACGGGTTCTATTTCCTTAGCGGAACGGGGAACCCTAAATAGACCGCTGACGATTAGGAAACTGAAAGAGTCATTAGAGGCTCGATTATCCCCAAATGTCGATCGGGAAGCTGTTGCTCCTGGTCTGTTAAGTTTGGGTCGTCAGCTTGGTGGTAGGGCATTAACACTGGTTTCACGTTTACTCGGATTACCATCGACCGCCTCTCGAGATAAAAAATGACAGCACAACAAACTGAACTCCAAGAATTGCCCCCTGATTTGAAACGGGAACTACTGCCGAAGCACGTTGCGGTAATTATGGATGGCAATGGTCGATGGGCTAAACTTCAGGGTCTACCCCGAATTATGGGTCATAAGCGAGGAGTTGATGCCCTTAAGGATTTGCTCCGCTGTTGTCGGGATTGGGGAATTCAAGCGCTTACAGCTTATGCTTTTTCGACCGAAAACTGGAAAAGACCGCAGGAAGAAGTAGATTTTTTGATGACCCTGTTTCAAAGAGTTTTGCGCCAAGAATTGCGGGAAATGGTTGAGGAGAACGTGCAAATTCAGTTTGTTGGCAATTTACATGCCCTACCGCGATCGCTCCAAGCAGAAATTTCTCGTTCAATGGAAGCAACCAAGAATAATCGTGGAATCCGGTTTTCAGTAGCAACTAATTATGGTGGACGACAAGAGATTTTACAAGCTTGTCGGGCGATCGCCAAAAAAGTTCAGCAAGGTCTGCTGCAACCTGATGAAATTGATGAAGAAGTATTTGAACGCCATCTATACACAGCAGGAATTACTGACCCAGATTTATTAATTCGTACCAGTGGAGAAATGCGTCTCTCGAATTTTCTGCTCTGGCAAATGGCTTATGGGGAAATTTATATTACCGATACCCTCTGGCCAGATTTTGATCGCACCGAATTTCACCAAGCCTTGTGTGCTTACCAGCAAAGAGAGCGGCGGTTTGGGAAAATCTAGGGGACTGGGGACTGGGAAAGAGTTTTCCTAATGCCCAATCCCCGATCCTTGACACCCAATCCCTATTTACGGGCCAGAAAACACAGCCTGTTCTATGTCTTCTCGACTCAGGGAATACTTGAATGAGCGTTGGATATCTTGTCCATTGTCGCCAGCTTGGACGTATCGGACTACGATTTGCTCAATATCGAGCCAGAGTTCAGCTTGCCAACTGGTTCGCTGTACGCGCCAGCAATGCAACTCTGTTTCATCTTGTTGACAGCCTTGGTCTTTTAACCACTGCTCAATTTGCGGTAAGGGGTGACTATAAAGTGGGGTATCAGGGGGAAGAAGAGACATAAGAATTTGAGATTTTGGATTTTGGATGAGAAAATTTTTAATTTTTAATTTCCCAAGGGGTAATCAGTTGCGATACATGGGTAATAGGCTTGTGTACTGCTGGCTTTGGTTGCAGTTGCGTTTGGAAAGCAGTTTCACCACGAGTTAAGCCTATAGCGATCGCCAACAGTAGGCAACCTAAAATCGTTAACCCCATAATAAATAAAGCAAAGATTTCACCAGATGAGAGGGGGCGATCGGTTGCATCTAAATAAGCTGATTTCGAGGAGTCATAAGAACGAGAGACAGGACGGTTCAAGTCAGGGGGTGGTTGAACCACGGTCAAGCGCGAATAACCAATCCTTAAGTCATAGTTGAGTCGGCGTTCTGGATTGCTAAGAGTAGCGTAGGCTTCGTTGATTTGTTGAAATTTAGTAGTAGCGACAGCAGCAGGCAAATTTGTAGTATCAGGGTGATAGCGTTTGCTCAATTCCCGATAAGCACGACGAATGTCTATTACCGATGCCGAGGGATGGAGTCCTAGCAGGGAGTAATATGTGGGTTCACTCCTTTGTGGCATTGCCCCATGATGATTCACGGCTGTTTGGGTCACCTTGCGATCGAGTTTTTTCTAATATTGTAAACCTCAGTCGCCCAGCCTGAACTCCTTAACGATAAACATCGCGGGGATGTTCAACATGAAGGATGGTGATAATTGTTTGCTCATCGTCAATCTCCTAAATTAGACGATAATCACCAATGCGGATGCGCCATCCTTCTTGGTTAGTCAATTTTAAGCAACCATGTGGTGTGGGGTCTTCAGCCAGAGTGTAAATATTCTCTTTTACTAGTTCGTAAGCATCAGTTAGGTAAACCTTCTAACTATCTAGAATTACTCCTACCCAATTCCCTTTGTCATCTACTATGTAGCTTTCTTTAAATGCATTCATAAAATTTATACTTACTTTTGCATTTGTCGATCGAGTGTATTCAGCTATTAATGCTTAACTTAATAAATCAGCGCGGGGTTTGAAGGTTTCAATTTGCCGCAACTTTTCGTAAAGTTCCCGTTCTTCAGAGCTAATGTTTTTGGGAGTAACTATCTGAATTTCTACCAATTGGTCGCCACGTTTACTATTTTCGGTGGGGTAACCTTTATTCGCCAAGCGGAGTCTTTGACCAGACCTGACTCCTGGAGGAATGGCCATTTTTACGGGACCATCTAGAGTTGGTGCTTCTACTTGTCCTCCTAAGACTGCCTCACTGGGAGTAACAGGTATTTGGCAGAATATATTAGAACCTTCTAGCTTAAATAATGAATGAGGTTCGACGGTAATTTTTAAATACAAATCGCCGCCACCAATACCTTGGTTTCGCAGGCGGATGGATTGACCTGTAACCATACCTGGGGGCATATTAACTTCTAGCGATCGCCCATCTTCTAAACGAATGCGTTCATTGCCACCTTGATAAGCTTTTTCCAGTGGTAATGTCAATCTCGCTTCTATATCTCGCCGTGTAGGACGTGGTGTGCTTTTCGGCGGAACTGTGTATTGAACTTTGCTTGTAGGGGAACGAAATGGATCGCTACTCTTACTACTACTGCCACCATTTTTGGTGTCTTTACGATTGCCAACACCGATGACTTGATTAATAAAGCTTTCAAAGTCGGCAAACTCGCTAGGATCTACATCTTGTGTACCGTTACGACCATTAGGGCGAGTGTCTCCCCAGCTTTTAGGCTTGGGAGTTGATTTGCCAAAGCCTTTTTGCCTCCAGTAACGGCTAAACTGGTCATACTGCGCTCGCTTGGCTGTGTCAGAAAGGATTTCATAGGCCTCACCGATATCTTTAAATTTTTCCTCTGCTGCTTTATTTCCTGGATTCAGGTCGGGGTGATACTGCCTTGCTAACCGCCGAAAAACCTTTTTAATTTCCTCACTGGAGGCATCCTTAGGTACTCCCAAAATCTCGTAATAATCGCGGAAATTCTGCAAATTTTGCATAGTCAGTTATTTAACTTGAAATTTTAGACAGTTATTTTAAGTTAAGAGTTATGAGTTAATTCCTAATTCCTAACTTTTAACTTAACTTGGGAGTACTACCAATCATCGTCATCATCCCAGTTATCCTGGTAGCTAGGACGAGATGGTTTGCGAGAAGGACGTTTGTCATAGGAAGAATAGTCCCTGCCATAGTCCTTGCCGTAGTCTCTACTACTATAAGAATCACGTTCTCGATATGTGTCTCGGGAAAAATCGCGTTCCCGTTCTCGTTCTCGTTCTTTATCGCCGCCTGTAAAGATGTCACGAATAGTACCAAGCAAGTCGTCGTCTTCATCCTCAGCGTAATACTGGCGAACTTCTCGATTTAGCTCATAGAGAGCATCTTGCAAGTCAGCGTAAGCTTGATCGATACCGCGATCGTCATTTTGCTGTAAACTTTCTTTCAATTCTCGGCAAATACTATCAATTCGTTGGCGACGGTTGCGGGAAAACTGCATTCCAAATTCTAATGCCACTTCTCTGAGTTGTCGTTCTGCTTGGCCAATCAAGCCCTCAGCACGAGTCCGCTTTTCTATTCTTTCTTTGCGTTCTCGGTCAATATCAGCGTATTTCTGAGCATCCTGAATCATCCGATTCACTTCCGACTCGCTCAAGGTAGAAGCGCCTTGAATTGTGATACTCTGCTCTCGCCCAGTGGTTCTATCTAAGGCTGTAACTTGCAAAATACCGTTGGCATCAATATCAAATGATACCTGAATTTGGGGAATACCTCGTGGTGCTGGGGGAATACCGTACAGCTTGAACCGTCCCAAGGATTTGTTATTTGCTGACATTTCCCGTTCGCCTTGGACTACGTGGATTTCTACGGTATTTTGGTTATTTTCTGATGTAGAAAAAATGTCAGAACGGCGGACTGGGATAGTAGTGTTACGGGGAATGAGTTTTTTCATCACGCCGCCGATGGTTTCTAGTCCTAAAGATAGGGGTGTAACATCCAAAAGCAGCACATCTTTGAGTTCGCCTTGGAGAATGCCTGCTTGAATTGCTGCACCGACTGCCACTACTTCATCGGGGTTGACGTTTTCGTTGGGTTCTGTGCCAATTAAGTCCCGGACTAGCTGCTTCACCATCGGCATCCGAGTGGAACCACCAACTAGTACAACTTCCTCAATGTCTGCGGGTGAAAGTCCAGCATCTTTCAGGGCGCGTTTGACTGGTGTCCGCAACCGCCCTACTAAATCAAGGCACAAACCCTCAAACTGGGAACGAGTGATGCGAGTTTCCAGATGTTTGGGGCCTTCCTGGTCGGCGGCAATGAATGGTAAGTTGATATCAGTGACGCTGACAGCAGATAGCTCGATTTTGGCTTTTTCAGCTGCTTCCATCAGACGTTGCAAAGCTTGGCGATCGCGTCTTAAATCTACCCCTTCAGCTTCTAAAAATTGCTCTGCTAGCCAATCTACTATTTTTTTATCAAAGTCATTGCCACCAAGTTGGGTATCTCCACTAGTAGCTTTGACTTCAAATATGCCATCACCTACTTCCAGAATCGACACGTCAAAAGTGCCGCCACCCAAGTCAAATACTAATATGGTTTCAACATCACCCCGGTCTAACCCATAAGCCAAAGATGCAGCTGTCGGTTCGTTGAGAATCCGCAACACATCTAAGCCAGCAATTCTGCCAGCATCGCGAGTAGCCTGCCGCTGGGAATCATTAAAATAAGCGGGAACTGTAATTACTGCCCCTGTGACTGGTTCGCCCAAGTAGGTACTAGCATCATCTGCTAATTTCTTCAGCACCATTGCCGAAACTTCTTCTGGGGCGAAATCCTTATTCTGGCGGGGGCAGGCAATTTTAATATTACCTACTTCGTCTTTGCGGATAGTGTAGGGTACGCGTTTTGACTCTGGGTTGAGTTCGCCATATTTGCGCCCAATGAAGCGTTTGACTGAGAAAAAAGTATTTTGGGGGTTAAGGACGGTTTGTCGCCGTGCCATTTGCCCAACCACTCTTTCACCTTCCTTGCTGAAGCCAACTACGGAGGGGGTTGTTCGCATTCCTTCTGCATTGGCAATCACCACCGGCTTGCCACCCTCCATTACGGCGACTACTGAGTTGGTTGTACCCAAGTCGATGCCGACTACCTTGCCCATGCGTTACTCTTCTCCTAGCGTGACTTATACATTTATTATGATTGGGCGGGACTATCTCTAGCTGTGTGCTACAGGATGAAAACGCCTCAATGGTATAATAATCATCAAGGCAAAAGTAGAGGAATTTAAGCTTGAGGAGCTAGTTGCAAGACTAGGATAGCATTGACAATGCTTAGTATGTCCAAACTGCTGTAAATCTCATAGTCCAAACACCGTACTTAACTGTATCTTCAAGTTGGGAAATCCACACTAATCAGGCTTGCTTTTCCCTTTGTCTCTATATATAAAAATTGTTATTGCGACTGTTTTAAACATTTGAATTTAAAAGAACGATTACAAACTCATCTTAGTGAGATAGCACGAGAACGCGACCCTTACCTAGCAACGGCTGGGCATTTTTTTGTTCAAGAATATATTCGTCAACAATTTGCCCAATGGGGGAGTGTGGATTTCCACACCTTCCAAGTAGGAGGTAAAAATTGCCAGAATCTGATTTTAAATTTACCCTGCGAAGCTGTGCGGAAAAAGGGAAATTTACCACCTATTTTAATTGGCGCTCATTATGATGCTGTACCTGGAACAGCAGGGGCAGATGATAATGCTACTGGGATGGCAGTGTTGCTGGAATTAGCCAGAAAATTTGCCGCTGCACCAGCGAGATATCCCTTACGGTTGGTTGCTTTTGATATGGAAGAATACGGCTTGCTGGGTAGTGCTGAATATGCAGCCTTGTTACGCCAACAACAGCAACCACTACGCTTAATGATGTCTCTAGAAATGTTGGGATATTGCGATGCTACTCCTGGCTCTCAAAATTATCCACCTCCGCTAGAACGCTTTTATCCAAATCAGGGCGATTTTATTGCTTTAGTTGGTAATTTGCGGACAATTCGTGACTTAATTGGCATTAGTCGTAGTATTCGCAAAGTTGGTATAGCCAGTCAGTGGTTGCCAGTACCAAACAGAGGTTTAATAGTTCGTCAAACTAGACTTAGCGATCATGCACCTTTTTGGGATATAGGTTATCCAGCAATTATGGTGACAGATACGGCATTTATGCGGAATCCCCATTATCACAAACCTAGCGATGCGATCGCCACTTTGGATTTAGATTTTCTCACAGGTGTATGTGAAGGTTTAGAACTTGGTATTCGACGGTTATAAAAAGTTAGGAGTACAGACGCGATTAATCGCGTCTGTACAAGAGTGAGGATTGCTGAGTGAAAAATTCTAACTATTAATTCTTCATTTTTCAACTTTTAATTATAAAATTCAACGCTGGGAGATAAGCTAATTAAATCGTCAATATTGCGCTTCATTGTATTGCAAATTGCATCCAATGGTAAGTCATTAGCATCGTATCCAAAGGGATTTTCTATTTCCAAACCGATGGCTTCAATACCAAACAAAGTAAAACTAATTAATGCCACAACTAAACCTGTCCACCAACCAAGACTCTGCACTACTTGAAAAGGTAACAATACGCAGTACAGTAACAACAATTGCTTGAGATGAATAGAATAGGCTAGCGGCATAGGTGTTTTTAAAATTCGTTCGCAACCACCTAAATTATCCACTAGATTATTTAATAATTCTTGAATAGATGTTAATTGGTAGCTATTTAAGCAATTCCGTATGTACTGCTTTTGCAAGTAATCTCCAATCCAGAAAGCAACCTCTAGAGGAGGATTATTCATACTCTTTAGTTTCGTGTATCTCGAAGCAGACATTAGTTCTTCTAATTCACTATTAACAGGTTCTCCCCGCAGATGCAATTTAGTTGCTACAGCAAAAGCTACCAGCAAACGTAATGTTGCAATTTTATCTTCTCTATCTACTGGAGATTTTTCATCAATAGATACCCAAATTTGTCGTGCTAGATTTCGGACATTATTGACTATAGAACCCCAGCATTTTCTTCCTTCCCAAAAACGTTCGTAAGCAGTATTAGTACGGAATACTAGTAGTAAACCTAAAACAATACTGGGAATAACACTTCCTAAAATAGGTTGAGATACGGGTATTTTTAAATAATGGAGTCCGGCAATCAAAAAGCCGAAAAATCCACACCAGAAAACACGTTGATAAATAGCTGCAATTACTGAACCTCTTAATTGTAAAGCCATTTTAAACCACTGTTTCTTTTCAAATACCATGTAGTTAACCTAAGATAATCTTTATAGTGAACTTTTGACAATTCATAAATAATAACTCTAGAAGTAGCACTGTTAACAACGGTGATTATATGTGAAACTGCCAAGTAAAAACAGGTTGCCTTCTGATTTACTCACATATGTACTGTGTTACTTAGTCATATGGAAATAATGATAGTAGTACAGATATACTCAACAGTTTACAAACTAAGTAATTTTAACTAGAAAATGAGTCATAACGAGTGGTATGTCCCCAATTTTCTCTGGCTACTCTTATAATTTTTTTATCGGGTTTGTTGATTACATGTCTTTAAAGGTAGCGATAATAGCATTTAGCCAGTACTCATAAAGCTGTAATGACTTCTGTTTCTCAATTTAGTAACCTGTGGGAATTTTGGATTGACAGGGGTGGTACGTTCACTGATATTGTGGCGAAGCGCCCTGATGGACAGCTAGTGATTCACAAACTATTGTCGGAAAACCTAGAACGCTACACCGATGCGGCAGTGCAAGGAATTCGAGAAATTTTGGGGATTTCTGATAATGTACTGATTCCAGCAGCTCGAATTGCGGTGGTGAAGATGGGAACTACCGTGGCGACGAATGCACTGCTGGAAAAAAAAGGCGATCGCACTATTTTAGTTATTACTAAAGGATTTCGGGATGCATTGCGAATCGGTTATCAAAACCGTCCCGACATTTTTGCTCGTCAGATTATTTTGCCAGAAATTCTGTATGAGCGGGTAATCGAGGTAGAGGAACGTTACAGCGCCCAAGGAGAGAAGTTAATACCCCTGAATTTGGATGCTGTTCGTCCCCAATTACAAGCGGCATTCGATGATGGGATTCGTTCGTGTGCCATCCTTTTCATGCACGGTTACCGTTATACCGCCCATGAAAAGCAGGTTTCTAACCTAGCACGGAGTATTGGATTTACTCAAGTTTCAGTATCGCATGAAGTTAGCCCATTAATGAAATTAGTTAGTCGGGGCGATACAACTGTTGTTGATGCCTACTTGTCGCCAATTCTGCGGCGATATGTGGATCGAGTAGCTAGTCATCTAGAGGGAAAAACTCCCAATCCCCAGTCCCTAGCGAAGCTGATGTTCATGCAATCTAACGGCGGACTAACTGATGCTGAAAACTTCCAAGGCAAGGACAGCATTTTATCAGGGCCTGCTGGTGGGATTGTGGGGGCAGTCCAGACAAGCCTAATGGCTGGATTTCATAAGATTATCAGCTTTGATATGGGTGGCACGTCTACGGATGTGGCTCATTACAATGGCGAATATGAACGTACCTTTGAAACTGAAGTGGCAGGTGTGTGTCTGCGGACACCGATGATGGCAATTCATACTGTGGCTGCGGGTGGCGGTTCCATTGTGCAATTTGATGGTTCTCGGTATCGAGTGGGGCCAGAGTCAGCAGGGGCAAATCCCGGGCCGGTTTCTTACTCGAAGGGAGGGCCGCTAACGGTGACAGATTGCAATGTGATGGTAGGCAAGTTGCAGCCAGAGTTTTTTCCCCAGGTGTTTGGCCCAAATGCAGATTTGCCGCTTGATGCAGAAGTAGTAAGGCAAAAGTTTACACAATTGACAGCGGAAATTGCAGATAATCGCACGCCCGAAGAGGTGGCAACAGGGTTTTTGGCGATCGCAGTTGATAAAATGGCGAATGCGATTAAAAAAATTTCTCTTCAGCGCGGTTATGATGTGTCAGAGTATACTTTGTGTTGCTTTGGCGGCGCTGGTGGGCAACATGGTTGTTTGATTGCTGATGCTTTGGGGATGAGGCAAGTGTTTATTCATCCCTATGCTGGGGTGTTATCGGCTTATGGTATGGGTTTGGCGGATGTGCGGACGATTCAGGAAAAATCGGTCGAAGGTATCTTGAATGAGGGTTTGTTGTCTGAGTTGGAGTCTGTGTTGGCGGCGTTGGCAACAGAGGGGAAGAGGGAATTGAACTGCGTAGATGCAGAGGATAAGAAGGAAGAAGAAAAGATAGAGATTTATCGCAAGGTGCATTTGAAGTATGAGGGAACGGATGCGCCTTTGATTGTGGATTTTGGCGATGTGGAAATGATGCAGAGTCAGTTTGAAGGATTGCATCGTCAGCGTTATGGATTTATTGCCCCAGAGAAACGGCTGATTGTGGAGGCAGTTTCGGTAGAGGTAGTGGCAAAGCATGATGCGCCACAGGAAACTGTAGTATTACGCAGGGATAATAGTACACCTGTGGCAGTTGCGACTGTGCAGATGTATACAGCTGGTGCATGGCAAAATACACCAGTCTATCAGCGAGATGATTTGCAACCAGGAGATTGTATTTCTGGCCCGGCAATTATTGTGGAAGCAACGGGGACGAATGTTATAGAACCGCATTGGCAAGCCGAATTAACCCCACGCAATCATCTGGTATTAAAGCGGAAAGCTAATTCAGAATCTTTAATCCAAAATCAGCAATCTCAAATCCAAAATCGTCCAGATCCTGTGATGCTAGAAATTTTCAACAATTTGTTTCGAGCGATCGCCGAACAAATGGGCATTACACTACAAAATACCAGTTCTTCAGTAAATATCAAAGAAAGGCTAGATTTTTCTTGTGCTATCTTCGACGGTTCTGGACAATTAGTGGCAAATGCACCTCATATCCCCGTACATCTGGGTTCTATGAGTGAAAGCGTACAAGCGTTGATTGCTGCTTATGGCGACACCATCAAACCCAGAGATGTATTCGTCTCCAATAACCCTTACAATGGCGGTACTCACCTTCCAGATATTACCGTCATCACCCCCGTATTTCCGGACTCCCCACTGCCTTGTACAGACGCGATTAATGAGCCAGCGCGTTGCGGGGGTTCCCCCCGTTGTAGCGACTGGCATCGCGTCTCTCCCTCACCACTTTTTTACGTAGCCTCACGCGGACACCATGCAGACATCGGTGGTATTACTCCAGGTTCGATGCCACCTAACAGTATAAATGTCACAGAAGAAGGAATTTTACTAGATAATTTCCAGTTAGTTGATGCAGGTAAATTCCGCGAACAAGAATTAGTACAGTTGTTGACAAGCGAACCATATCCTGTACGGAATATTAATCAAAATATTGCAGATTTAAAAGCGCAAATTGCTGCAAACGAACGCGGTGTACAAGAACTGCTCAAAATGGTAGAACACTACAGCTTAGAAGCTGTACAAGCTTACATGGGTTTTGTTCAAGATAATGCTGAAGAGTCAGTGCGTCGTGTAATTGAAGTTTTAAAAGATGGCAGTTTCAGTTACGGTTTGGATGATGGCAGTATTATTCAAGTTACAATTACCATTGATAGAGAAAATCGTAGTGCCAAAATTGATTTTACAGGTACTTCATCTCAGCAATTAAATAATTTTAATGCCCCCGCAGCAGTATGTAAAGCCGCAGTTTTGTATGTGTTCCGCACCTTAGTTAATGATGATATTCCTTTGAATGCAGGATGTCTTAAACCTTTAGAAATTATCATTCCCGAAGGCTCTATGCTGAATCCTCGGTATCCTGCGGCCGTTGTAGCGGGAAATGTGGAAACTTCCCAAGCAGTTACTGATACTTTATACGGTGCATTGGGTGTGTTGGCTGCTTCCCAAGGTACAATGAATAATTTTACTTTTGGCAACGAACGCTATCAATATTATGAAACCATTTGCGGTGGTTCGGGTGCAGGTGCGGATTTTGATGGTACAGATGCAGTTCACACTCACATGACAAATTCGCGTCTGACAGATCCAGAAGTATTAGAATGGCGGTTCCCTGTAGTTTTAGAAAGTTTCGCAATTCGTTCTAATAGTGGAGGTAAAGGATATCATCATGGTGGAAATGGAGTGATTCGTCGCTTGCGTTTTTTAGAGAAAATGACAGCGGGAATTCTATCAAATCACCGGATTGTTGAGCCTTTTGGTTTATGTGGTGGTGAAGCGGGGAAAGTAGGGCAAAATTACGTTGAGAGAAGTGATGGAACTGTGGAGGAATTAGAAAGTAAAGCTGTAGTGGAGATGAAGGCTGGTGATGTGTTTGGGATTGAAACTCCTGGTGGTGGGGGTTACGGCTACTCATAAGGCTTGTAGTTCAAAAGCCAATCTTGAAATTCTTCACTGCTCATTTGTGACTGCTCTTGCATTTGCCTAGCAGATGCCTCTTTGTCGGTTTCGTAGTAGCGCATCTCACCTAAAGCACTGCGGGTTTGAATCAGTTGTGTGCGCGGGATACGGCGCTGTTCGTAGCTAGCTAGAGCTTCTTGAATGCTGGATGCTTCAGAAAAGCACAATGCAAGTTCGTACGCGTCTTCAAAAGCGCTATTCGCTCCCTGTCCTAAAGCCGGAGCCATTGGGTGAGCAGCATCACCTAACAAAGCAACTCTTCCTTGACTCCAAAAGTTGAGTGGTAATCTATCGCAAATTGGCCCCTCCAAAATTTGCTCGGCTGGTGTTGCTTCTACAAGTGAGCGCAATGATTCTCCCCAGTCAGCTAATTGATAGAGAACCCGCGATTTGACAAGATCCACATTTTGGGAAAGCTCGCAATCCGATGATAACCTACGATACAGCCACGAAATATACCCGTCTGCGACATTCAGTAGATACATGAATTCTTTATTACCTCTAACAAAACCGAGTTCTCCCGGTTTAAGTATGTCTTGATTACTCTGGATGACAGCACGCCAAGACATACTTCCCAAATAGCGAGGTTTGCCATCTGCAATTAAAACTTCTCTAATTGCAGAATTAATACCATCAGCTCCAATCAACAAATCTGCATTTACCTTTTGTGCTGCATCAAAATATATTTCCACACCACTATCATCTTGTTTAAAATCAATACAACGATGGTTAAGATGAATCACATCATCTGGTAATTGAGATACTAGAACTTGCTGCAAATGCCACCACCAAATAGTGACTAATGGTTGACCATATTTATCTTGATACCTGGTTGCTGGGTTAGTGCGGATTGTTTCACCTTGAGTATTTTTTAAAATGCTTGTGTTCACCTCACAACCAGAATTTCTAATATTTTTGACTATTTCAGGTTCGATCGCATTCAGACAGTTCAAGCCATTTGGCATTAAACCGAGACCACCGCCCACTGGGCGAAAATCTTGTGCTTTTTCGTACACTTGCACGTCGTATCCCAATTTCCGCAGTGCTACAGCAACAGCTAAACCCCCAAGTCCAGCACCAATAATTGCAACTTTTTCTATGAGTGGTTTGGATAATTTTTCAATTTGAGGTATTTTCATACTTAATTTTCAGGCGAGTATTTAAAAGCCAATACAGTTCAGTTGAACATTTTCTTTCTTCCCTTTCTTCTCTCTGCGTCCTTGGCGTTCTTGGCGGTACCCTGCGAAAAGCCGCAGAAGCGTCTACGTTAAAAAATTTAACTTTGACAAAGAGTTTTAGCCTTAACTGAACCGTATTGATTTAAAAGCCATAAATAGTGTTGACTTTTTGCATTTTTGTACGAGATAAAATCAAATCCCGTGACTTTTACCAATCACCCAATTACGTCGAAAAAACCGAGCTAAAGCTGACTCTTCTAATGATAAATAAATCGGTCGTCCGTGGGGACAGGTACGGGGGTTGCGAGTACGTTGCCAGTCATCTAAAAGTGTTTGCATTTCTGGCAAGTTCATCGGTGTACCGTTACGAATGGCACTACGACAAGCAACGGCGACTTGAGCTGTTTGTAAGTCGCCTCCCCAACTAAGTTCTAAAATCGCTTCTGCACAATCTTCTCGCTGCTGCAACATTGCGGGTATATTACGAACAGCCCAGAGTTGTTCGCCAAAGGGTTCGATATCTAAACTGATGCGTTGCAATTGGGAAACTTGGGCTGGCGACAGTTGATAAAGAATAATTGCTGGTTCCACGGAAACGAGTTGCCAACGATCGCATAATTGTTCGTATAAAACTCGCTCGTGAGCAATGTGCTGTTCTATTAACCACATTCCTCCAGGATGTTCGGCAACAATATAAGTATTACTCACTTGCGCTACAGCCTTTAAGGAGTGAGGAGAGACGCGATTAATCGCGTCTGTACAGGAGTTAGGAGTTTTGTTATCCTCATTAGGATTTTGTGGTTTGAAGTTATAGTTACCCTTTTGTTCTGCTGCTTTGAGGAGTTTAGTTACTCGTGTTGTGTGGACAGATTCTTTCAGATTGGCGGCAGAAATTCGCAGTGCTTGGTTAATTGCTTGGGTAATTTGTTCTTGCCAGTAAGTTAGTTCGTTGAGGTAAACTTCTGTTTTTGCAGGATTGCGATTCCAGTTAATTTGGTCGGGGGAAATGACAAGATGCAGAAAACAAACTGGATAGCGATCGCGTGGTAATGTTCTGTGAAATGCTGCAAGAATTGTTTGCTCTAGTTCTGGTGATTTTATCATCCGTCTATTTATAGCCACTCGCACCCAATCTGGACGACGACGATGGCAACGGTCTGGTAATCCTACCACCAAAGAGAGTGCTGAGTTAGGAGTACAGACGCGATTAATCGCGTCTGTACAAGGGAGTACTGAGTTGGCAGGGTTGGGTACTTCGAGTTTTACCTCTTGCAAGTCGCCTTGTCGGATTTGAGGCAAGATTTGGGGCAACAGTTTTCCGACTGTGGCAGCGGGATAGATGGTTAACCATTGACGATCGTTTTGCCAAACTTGCCAAGTCACATGGGGATGACAGAGGGCAATTTGTTGAATTGCCGCTTGCACGGCTTTCATTTGCTGTGCTGTTGTTGGTAAACCCTGACGACGAGATGCACAATTGGCAAATAAATTAGAGACTGTGACAACTGTACCAGGAGCGATCGCAGTTGGTTCTACTTGTACAGCTTTGCCGCCATCACCATAGACAACTCGCCATCCTACCTTGCCACTCGCTGGACGACTCAAAATTTCCAACTCTGCCAAAGTCGTTAAGCTGTGTAATGCCTCACCACGAAAACCCAAACTGTTGATTTTCCATAAATCGTCACTAGAGCGAATTTTACTAGTACTGTGGGCTGTAGCTGCTTGTTGCAAGTCATCTATGTTCATCCCGCAGCCGTTATCTGCAACACGGATGCGCCATTGCTGCGGCCATAAAGAAACCACAATTCGCGTTGCACCTGCATCCAGGGAATTTTCTACTAATTCCCGCACTACAGATGCTAAAGAGTCTATTACCTCTCCAGCTGTAATGAGATAGACGACTTCTGTCGGTAAAGCTTGAATAGTAGATGCCATAAGTTACAGTGTAGGCGAGCAGCCAACCACTGAATAGAATAAGCAATTTTATTGACAGTTCAATAGAAATTTTTATTAATTGTAAAGAAAGCTCAATTAAAAGATGATTTTTGATAGATTGCTCTTAAAGTACCAAGCAGGAAATGCTTATGAGTGTTAATTTAGCAGCTGATGCACACGAGCTAAAATCACGTCTGCAATGGGGTCAACCAAATTTTACAATTATTGATGTGCGCGATCGCCCCACTTACAATCACGGTCATATTAGCGGGGCAATAACTATCCCATTGGACGATTTGGTAACTCGTGCTAAATCTTCTTTGCACGCGGAACGCCATATCTACGTTTATGGCGAAAATGACGAACAAACAGCCCAAGCTGCTAAACTATTGCAAGATTCTGGGTTTGCTGAGGTAGCTGAAATCAATGGGGGTTTTGCTGCCTGGAAGTCAGCTGGTGGCGCTATAGAAGGTTTGAGCACATAAACCTTACCCAGATATAATATTTCGGGTTTATTGATTAACTATGTTTGTTGTTGTGTACTGCACAGTGTGCAGTACAGTTTTTTCTAGGTAATCAGAAAAATTCATTGGTTAGAAAATGAACGTTTCATCACTCTATTGTGTTACCACACAGAGGTAATTGATTAATCTTTAATCGCCATAACCTTGGGAGTGCCAGGTTTTAGCAAGCCGTTTAAAAGTGATGCAGGACGTTGACTGTAAGGCCAAGCAAAAGCATGGCGAAAAGCTGCATCTTGACAAGCTTGCAATTGTTCAAAGCTAATAATGTCGTAAGTCAAGAGATTTTCATACTCAAACGGTAGACGTACGTTGTGTAAGCCAGCATTATCGGTGCAAATAGCGATATCAACCCCAGCATCAAAACAACGGTCAAAAACTAATTTGAGTTGACGAATATCCTCTAAAGTGCCAGTTTTCAGATAAGTTGTGGGACAAACTTCCAAACACTGCCCGCGTTTAGCCACATCCTGAAGTAACTCTGGAGACAACAAGGGAATTTGGATGCCGTGACCAATCCGCATCAGATAGGGTAACAGTTGGGGATAACAACCGGCAGTGGTTTCATATAAATGTCCTGTGGTGTTAACGCCTTGCGATCGCGCATAATCGTACAATTTAATCCATTCTTCCATGCGATCGGCATAGTAACTATCACCACCCGCTACATCTATACCACAGACGTACTGCTTATTCTGCACTGCCAAGTCAACAATTGCCCGATTTACCTCATAGGGTAAGCGCGAGTGCATACAAAGAATTTGGCTAGTAACAATTGGATATTCTGATAGGTGACTCGCTTTTCCTACTACCTCTACAATTTCCGCCATCTTATCAATTCTCCCGGATTGACTCAGATGTTCGGGTGTCCGCAAATAGGGAGTGTAGCGCAGTTCTAGATAAGCTAAATTTTCAAAAATATAAGCACCCCGTACCAAGCGGTAGATAAAGTAAGGCAACGTCTCCACAGTTTGCACGCTTTCTACTAAAGTGTGCAATTCCAGGTACTCATCTAGGGTGTTGCGCGGTCGCGTGTAAAAGTCTTCAAATTCTGAATAGTCAGCAAAGCCAGAAATCAACTCAGACGAATGTCGCTCAAAATATCGCCATAAAACGCGAGGTACAACCGAACCGCCTAGATGCCGATGCAATTCAGCATATAAAGTCATAGTGGTAATTTTAGGGAAAAATTTCAATAATTGTAACAAAAACATCAGCAGAAAAAATCTATGCCCGAAGGAAGATTGTGTAAAGTTACTGTTAATTAATGTTGTTGAAGATGAGTTACAAGCCGCGCTGAATGCTGTCTACAACGAAGCTAGTTATAATTGATCGATGATTATATCTAATCGCCGTTTCCACTACCATTGAGTTAAATCAATAATATAAATCTCCTGTCTTGGTTTTATACAAGTATTACAATTATCGAGCCTAACCAGGATTGTGCGGGGTGCATCCCCGTTTTTATTTCTCAATGAGAGAATAAATGTCATCGCGTTCGCGTAGCGTCTCGTACAGAGGAGGAACGACGTAGCAATCGCATGAACTCGCTCGTAGTTGGAGGATTTTGCGATTGCTTCGCTTCTCCTGTCGGAGACGATGCGCGTAGCTTGCTTCCCCACAGGGGTACGAGACGCTAACGCTAACGCTCGCAATGACATGCAAAAAAGTGGGGTGCTCCCGATTGTGCGTCTGTAAAATTTATATAAGTTGGGTTTACCCTATCTGAAATATTCGTATTTTTACTACCTTTAATTAGGCTGTAATTGTTGTGCGGTTATCATCAAACTCGGAGTGAGATTAACCGTATTTTCAGCAATAAAAATAATCTCTACTATAGTAATCAAAGCGATGATTAAGTTCTAAATCAAGTAAATAAAGAGTTACGAGTTGGAGAGAAATATGACTTTAGTACGCTACAATCCTTGGCAAGAATTGAACGCACTGCAACGTCAAATCGACCGAGTATTTGAAGATTTTCCAGCACCCATTTCTGCTAAAGTTCCAGCAGCTGAACTGCACGAAACTGAGGAAGCGATACATCTGAAGCTAGAACTCCCTGGTGTTGAAGCTAAGGATTTAGATATCGAAGTCACCAATAATGCAGTTAAGGTGGTTGCCGAACGGAAATCTGAAACCAAAACTGAAGATAACGGCAGAACCAGAAGTGAATTTTACTACGGTAAGTTCCAACGAGTAATCCCTCTATCTGCCCGGATTCAAAACACTGACGTTAAGGCTGAATACAAAGATGGGATTTTGAATTTAACCCTGCCTAAAACTGAAGCCGAAAAAAACAAGGTAGTCAAGGTCAATTTGCAGCAACCTGCGGTATAAAGAGTTTATCTTCTGCGAAAAATCCGCTAAATTCTTGACATGAAATTAAGCCTGATTGATATACTTCAATCAGGCATTTTTTATAAATTTATAATTGATGCAGTTAACATATTTGCAATAGACAAATGCAATTAGTGTGTCAGAATGAACGGCTAATATAGTCATATTGCTGCATCTACATTTTATAATGACACTACCTTTATGAACGCGATTCCTATTTTACCCAATTACATCAATGGTCACTGGTGTGCGTCTAATACTACAGAATACTTAGAAGTTTTCAACCCAGCTACAGCAGAATTACTAGCTCAAGTGCCTCTATCAACAGTATCTGAGTTAAATCAAGCCGCAGAAGCAGCGGCAGCAGCTTTTATTACTTGGCGACGCACTCCTCCTACTGAACGAGTCCAGTATTTATTTAAACTCAAGAATTTGCTGGAAGAACATTTTCAAGATCTGGCTCGCACAATCACGCAAGAATGTGGTAAGACTTTGGCTGAGTCGCAGGGTGAAATGCGCCGCGCTATTGAAAATGTGGAAGTCGCCTGTGGCATCCCCATGATGATGCAGGGAACTAACTCGGAAGATATTGCCAAAGGTATTGATGAGATGATGATTCGCCAACCTCTGGGAGTGGCGGCAGTGATTTGCCCTTTCAACTTTCCGGGGATGATTCCCTTTTGGTTTTTACCTTATGCGATCGCCTGCGGTAATACATATATTGTCAAGCCTTCAGAAAAAGTGCCGCTGACGATGCAAAAAATTTTCCAATTACTAGAAAAAACTGGGTTGCCTAAAGGAGTTGTTAATTTAGTTAACGGTGCTAAAGAAGTTGTAGATGCAATTTTAGAACACCCCAAAATTCGAGCCATTAGTTTTGTCGGTTCCACACCAGTAGCTAAATATATATATAGTCGGGGGGCGGCGAATGGCAAACGAGTGCAATGTCAAGGGGGCGCGAAAAATCCGATTATCGTTTTGCCGGATGCAGATATAGAAATGACTACCCGCATCGCTGCTGACAGTGCCTTTGGTTGTGCGGGACAGCGCTGTTTAGCCGCCTCAATTGCTGTCACAGTCGGGGAAGCACGTCACATATTTACAGAAGCGATCGCGGAAACTGCAAAAAAACGAGTTGTGGGTAATGGTTTAGACCAAGGCGTAGAAATGGGGCCTGTAATCACAACCCAAAGCAAAGCACGGATTGAAGAATTAATTCAAAAAGGGGCAGATGAAGGTGCAAATTTGTTGGTAGATGGGCGGAATCCCAATATTGCTAATTATAAAAATGGTAATTTTATCCGACCAACGATTTTACAAAACGTCGAACCAGCTGGGGAAATTGCCCGCACAGAAATTTTCGGTCCGGTGCTGAGTTTAATACATTTAGATAGTATTGATGATGCGATCGCCTTAGTTAATAGCGGTCAATATGGCAACATGGCTTGTTTGTTTACCAGCAGTGGCGCAGCAGCCCGTAAATTCCGCTACGAAGCACAGGCAGGTAATATCGGTATCAACATTGGTGTTGCTGCACCAATGGCATTTTTTCCCTTTAGTGGCTGGAAAGAAAGCTTTTTTGGTGACTTGCACGGGCAAAGCAATCACGCAGTAGAGTTTTTTACCCAAACCAAAGTAATTGTGGAACGCTGGCCCAGTCAGTGGTCGCGTCAATTTTAAACTGGATAATAATCAGTAAATTAATCATTTATCAAGTTCGGTAAATTACTTATAAAAAGTTATTGCGTTGGCGGAACGCCTTCCCGTAGGGTACGTAACGAAGTCAAGCGAGGCAATCGTAGGGGCCTTGTGATTGCTTCGCTTCTCCTAAGGGAGACGCTGCGCGAACGCTCGCAATTGACAAGTATTTAGCCGAACATAATGTAAGATCCCCGTTGTTTAATAATCTGTCTCATCCGGAAAAATTGCATATTTTGTAATACTTACAAGTCAAACTCTAGCTTGCTTAAACTCGGTTATAACTGAAGACAGTTTAAGAATGCATGATGGAATATGAGGTTAGGAATTTTTGCATTTGCTGTTGTTAGTATATTTGCGATCGCTACCGAGGTAAGAGCAGCTTCCCCCGCACAAGTCAAACAATTACTATCAACTCAACAATGTGTTGGATGCAATCTAAGAAATGCTCAATGAAATAATGCTAATTTAGATAACTTCAATCTAGAAAATGCTGATTTAAGGGGCGCTCAGTTAAAAAAAGCTAGATTAAATGCAGCTAACCTTTTAGGTACGAACCTTAGTAAAACCAATCTCAGCAATGCTGGAGTTGGTAGCGCAATTTTGTTAGGAGCTAATCTGAGTAATGCTAATCTCAAAGGTGCTGCTTTAAATCAAGCCGATTTACGAGATGCAAATTTGAGTAATGCTAATCTCAGCGATGCAATTTTGAATTTTGCTAACTTGCTGGATTCAAATCGGAAAAATACTAATTTCACAAATGTCAAATTGAATGATGTCAACTTAGATGGCATTCATTATCAAGGTGCGTTAAAAACTAAACAGATGTTAGCAGCTAGACAAAGATTATTGACCACTAAACGATGTCCGGGATTTGACTTGAACGGTGTTAACTTAATTGGTGCTGACTTGCGTGGCGTTAATCTCAGTGGTGCTGTTTTGAATAATGCCAGCTTGCGAGATGCCAATTTTCAAGGTGCAAATCTCAAAGGCGCTGAGTTGTATGTAACTAATTTAATTAATGCCAACCTGAGTAATGCTAACTTAAGTCAAAGCACTCTAAATCGTGCTTTTTTGATGAAAGCTAATGTTCGAGATGCCAATCTGCAAGAAACTCAGCAATTAGAAACTAATTTGAATGGCGCTATTTTAGATTCTAGTTATAAAAGTCAAGCGCAAACAAATAGCACAAGCCTAGAAAATGATATCGCCAAATGTAGCGATCGCCCCAGATGGACAATTGCTTGCTAGTGGCAGCGATGACAGATTCATTAAAATTTGGGATTTGAAAATTAAACAAGAAATTGGTAGCTTTTATGATGCCGGGCCTGTTTGGGCGATCGCCATTACTCCAGATGGGCAGACTTTTGTCAGTAATAGTTCATGGGGAGGAATCGAAGTTTGGTGCTGATAAAGTGCTGAGCAGGGTAGGCAAGGGGAGCAGGGATAGATAACTCTTGTACAGACGCGTAGACGCTCGTAAGAGCGGCTTCTCGTAAGAGTATAATCGCGTCTGTACTCAGCACTCATTGGGCACTTAGGTAAACTTCAATGCGTCACAATTAGTCATCATCAACCAAACCTAATTAACAGCAATGCTGAAGGTTAGTTATGACAAAACGATTAAAATTTGACAAATAACGTCCGAGGAAAGCATGAAAAGAGCGGTTATTGCCAAAACACTCATCGCATCAATAGGTTTATTAGCTTTATTTGCCCCAAGTCAGGCCTCCGCTCAACTTATACCACAACCGTGGGTTTCGGTCGGCGGGAAAGATGGCGATACAACCTATGCAGTGGGAGTTAGAGCTTTCAATTTAGGGGTTGAAGTCGGAAGGGGACCAGATGATTCTACCGGAGTCGATGTTCTGAAATTTCTGAGTTTGCCAGTGGTTTCACCTTATGTAGGACTAGGATATTATTCAGAAGATAAAGGTCTTGCTGTTTCAGGCGGTGTTCAGGTAGGTGCTACAGACAACGTTTTTGTAGGTGCTGGTTACAACTCTGTTCGAGGATTCAACGGTCAACTGGGCATAAGATTCTAATTATTATCAAACAGCTACAGTCAATGAGTTATTGAGTAGGGGCACAGCAACAGTTATATTTAGCAAAATTTCCGCAAAAAATCCCCCAAATTTGATTTTTTGCGTTTTTTGCATCTATCTTGCAGCAACAGCTTTATCGAATGCGTTTTTATCCTCAGTTCATTCTTTTAGGTTGACTGAGGTCTTTTATTTTCTAGAACAATGTTAATCTCATCTCGAAGATTTTTAGAGGTTGTTTGAAAAGTGTTTTGCTGTGATTTTAGGCACTTATTGATCCCCCCTAGCCCTCCTTAAAAAGGGCTACTGTGTACACACAAGTCGGAAAACTTTACCCGCCTTCATTTTTGTTTGGTAGTGGCGTGTCAAGGCTAAAGTAGTGCAATAGAAAAATTCGATTATGTGTCTAAACTTCAATTTTTCAGAGATTTTTAATGCAACATTTTAGCCTTGCCATGCCACTACTGGCATGGCAAGGCTAAAATAGTGCAATAA
>NZ_JAVRBR020000012.1:0-79326 GCF_034531165.2 Dendronalium sp. ChiSLP03b
CCAATCGCTGAAAGCCTTTCGAGGCTTTAATTTCTAAGTTTTGGCTATAAATTTTAGTTACTGTTAGAAAATAAAGGCTCAAAGCTTGACTCAATCAAAGTTTCAGAATCTTGCTTCGATTATTGTTTTCCGAGAGTGACAGAACAGGGTTACTTCCAATATCAGAATAATTTCGCCCCTAACGAAAAGCTTTTCGGGTATCTTAAAGGGAAAATATTAAAAGCAAAGGAGATGCCAAACTGTTTGCGATCGCTGTACTTATTTGAGGCTTATCATAAAATATGATATTTGTACACACCTGCTAGGTAGATGAACTCCTATAGAATTAGGTATAAATTAACAAGATATGGTAAACACCTGGTATATAAAGGCTTAGCTGTTGCTCAAGCCTTTTTTATATGTTTGAGATAATATAGCAATCCGATTTTATTCCTAAAATTACTTGCATAGGGAGCAAACAAGGGAATAGATGTGTACTGAGTTATTTCAAAAATCAAATAAGAGTTTTGTATTTATATATTTTTATACTTATATTTGAGTCAATAGTTACTCTCTGAAATAAAAAATGACTTACCAGTTTTCAAGAGGTTTGGACACATACTAAAGGAAGATGAACTGTCAAAAAAGTCAGTCTAGATTAATGTAGTACGTTGTTAAGCACAGCAATTATCTAGGTTTGGTTCATGACCAAACCTTTTTTTGTAAGTAATAAAATGTTTTCTTATCAGTTGCCAGACTATTTGCACAGTTCCTATAGGAGGATGAACTAAAGTAAGAGTACGTCTACATTAATCTTGGTGTAGTAAATGCTTGGTATATTACAGGGGCTTGGAGCAACCAAGCCTTTTCTTCATAAGAGATTAGGTAGCTTTGAATAATTCATAAAAATATTTGGACACATCTACAGGAAGATGAATTTTCAGCAAATTAGGTCTAAATTAATTTGGGATGTCTGCTTAAGCACTAGGATCTTTAGAGGCTTAGTTAAGTGCTAAGCCTTTTTCTTTCTCAGTGGCGTTTGCATAGGATTTTTCGTCTTAGGGTTTATGGTGTGCAAGATGCATTAGGTTCACTAACTCTGAGTCCCATGATGATTAAGTCCCGTTCCACACCGTCAAGTTCTCCGACTCTAGGCAAATGTCCCCAGGCTTGAAAACCAAACGTTTCAAAAAGTTTTAAACTGGGCTGATTGTGAGCAAAAATGAATCCTACTAAGGTTTTTAAACCCAATCTAGGACTTTCTTGAATTGCTTGCGCTAGAAGTTGCCTTCCCAAACTACGCCGATGAAAAGCTGGGGCAATGTAAATACTAATTTCGGCAGTTGTACTGTAGGCTGGTCGCCCATAGAATGTTTGAAAACTGAGCCACCCAGCAATTACTCCCTCCAATTCGATTACCCAAAGTGGGCGTTGTGAAGGCGATCGCCCATAAAACCAAGCAAGGCGGCTTTCCACAGATACTGGATCTAAATCAGCAGTTGCCATGCGGCTGGGAACGGCAGCATTGTAAATTGCCACAATGGCAGGCAAATCAGTTTCAGTTGCATGACGGATAATCATCGCTGCCGTTTAGGAGAAAAATTGAAAAAATATCTAAAAATAATACAGCGTTCGGGTTAGTAATTCTATACCCTACTGCAATTATC
Source organism: Dendronalium sp. ChiSLP03b (assembly GCF_034531165.2). Classification (NCBI taxonomy): domain Bacteria; kingdom Bacillati; phylum Cyanobacteriota; class Cyanophyceae; order Nostocales; family Nostocaceae; genus Dendronalium; species Dendronalium sp. ChiSLP03b. The sequence continues at coordinate 1,647 of NZ_JAVRBR020000012.1, forward strand.
ACAGGTGCTTGACAAAGGATTGGTAAAGCAACATACTTTTCTTCGCTTAATTGCTCACAGATGCTGTTCTGGTAGGATTGCTATGAGTCAGCCTAATGATATCGTGTCCGGTTAAAAGACCGCAGAGGAGCAAAGAGGCTTCAGGGGCAAAAGGGGAAGGGTTTTTGGGCTTTGTGCATAGATTCGGGAATTATAATATAACTAGTTAGCCGGACTTGATAAGTAGCTGGACAAAAATATTTACTGTCATTGCGAACAAAGTGAAGCAATCCCAAACCCTTGCGATTGCTTCGTTTCACTTCGTTGCACTCGCAATGACATTGTGTAATTAATTCTGTCCGATTACTTATTACAGGGAAAGGAAGGTTATTTAATTCTTTTCCTCTTTGCCCAAGGCGAAGCTTTTCTCTTTAACCTAAAAGTATGAGATGGAAAAGAATAAATCTTTTTTGTTCGTACTATGTATATACATCTTTTGTGGGATTGAGTTCAGCTAGTTTTTGGAACTCTTCTGGCTGCCAGATTTGGGAACGCTTTTCATGTTTTAGTCTGGTACAAGAGAATCAAATCCCATAGCCACAAGTTTGATGTACAAGTTAACTATCAAAATCATACAGAATCTAAATAATATTTCGTAACGATAATTACAATATATATTTATTTTTTAGTTATAGGCGATCGCAACTTTTAGATACAGCTAAAGGTAGAGGGTGATTCCATTCAGATTACTTACCATCAAGATAGTTATGAAGATTTATGTTTGAGCTTTTATGTCTAGCAATATAGTGAAAAATAATCAGTTGCTCGAAGAAACCCCAGGGCAAAATCCAGTTAGGAATACATCTATAGAATTAGAAATATCTTTATTTATAAATAGATTTAAAACTGGTGTTTGGTTTATAGGTATTCCATCCTGGCTTTTTGGATTAACCGACAGGAGTATGGCTGCATTCACTGATGGTTACATATCTCCCATAGAAGTTTTCCAGCTTTTCACAGCCTCCTTCTTTTTTCTCAGTTGGTTGTATTTGAAACCAAACGATAGTTTGAATAATGGTTTTGATTCCAGCTTAAATCAAGGATGTCTCTGTCCAACTCAAGCAGGTAAATATGAGTTGAAAAAGCGACATATGATTAGCCAGGAGTATATTTTACCTTTTCCTTATCTTTGTCAAATCTACCACCTCTTGAATTTAAAGCACTTAGAAACAGTTCACAGTTTCAGCTTGAATAGATTAAAAATTTTGAATGTCAGCTATTTCCAGCCAACAAGCATTGGTGGAATTATTAAATTTCAAACAATTTTAGATTCTCCAGTAAATCCTCTGAGAATTTGGAGACAACCAATTGTTGAAGTGGATTTGATATTACATAATCCTTATACTGTTGAACTGAGTATTCCAGTCTACGATAACAAAAGAATAATTGTTATCTTTCATGCCTTACCATTAACAGAGAAGGAGCATCAGTTCTTTATCGAGATTTACAGTGACCTAAACTGGCCCAAACCTTTACTGCAAATACTGTTGCATTTTGCGGCTTGTTTGACGCTCTTTGAAGATTTGCCTTATCTGCGGAATCTGGCTGAGACAAATATAGAGCGTTTATTTAAATTAAATAAGTTTTCAAATCACGCAAGCACTTTACTTTTTAAAAGGTTCGTTGAGTTATATGGTGCAGGCACAGAAAAAACTAAATTGATGGGGAGTTAGGAGGCAGGAGGCAACAAGAGGATGGGGATGGGGGGCTTCGGGGTCCCCTCTGGGGTTGGCGGGCAATAGGGAGCAGAGAAGATAGGGGAATAAAGAGTAATTTGTCTATAGTCTTTTCCCCTCCGCCCCTCTGCCCATCCTCTTGTTACATCCTACTTTATTTATGCCCGTGCAAGTAAGGGAGCGGCAGCTAGTAAGGTTTTGGTGTAAGGATGTTGGGGATTGGCAAAAATCTGTTTTGTAGGGCCTAGTTCTACAATTTTGCCGCCATTCATCACAGCAATCCGATCGCACAAAAATCTCGCTAACCAAAGGTCATGAGTGATAAACAAATACGTTAACTCAAACTCTTCCTTTAACTGCAACATTAGATCCAGCACTTGCGACTGCACGCTAGCATCTAACATACTCACTGGTTCATCACAAATCAGAAGTTTCGGACGAGTAATTAAAGCACGCGCGATCGCAACTCTTTGCTGCTGTCCCCCAGACAAATCTGATGGATAACGCTCATAATAAACTTCTGGCGGTGTTAATCCCACTTTCTGGAGCATCCATAAAACCTCTTGTTTGGCTTTGGCTGAATCAGCCAGATTGTGGATAAATAAAGGGTCAGCGATACTTTGCCCCACTGTCATAGCTGGATTTAGACAAGCATGGGGGTCTTGAAAAACCATTTGCATTTGTCGGCGTGAAAAACGAATTTCTTGACGCGACAGCTTAGTTAAATCTTTTCCTAAAAACTCGACTTTGCCAGCAGTAGGACGAATCAGTTGTAAGATTGTCCGTGACAGCGTACTTTTACCGCAGCCTGACTCCCCGACTAATCCCAAAATTTCCCCAGGATACAGTTCTAGGTTAATGCCATCCACTGCTTTAATTGTTTGACTTTGCCCCTTAAACAGTCTTTCGATAAAGTTTGGTTCTATGGTGTAATGCTGCTTCAGTTCTGTGACGCGCAAGATTGGCGATTGAGGATTGAGTATCGAGAGAGAATTATCCTCAGTCACGCCAGTTCGCTCAATGGAGGGAACCTCGCTTCGGGTTCGTCGTTCCTCCAAGTCGCTGAAGCTGCCCAACGAACTGCTCACCTCACGCGACTGGCTCCCTAGTCCCGCGTCCCTAGTCCCCAGTCCCCAGTCCCCAGTCCCTTCTACTGCTTGAATGTGCAAAGCTGCTTGTAAGAGCGATCGCGTGTATTCGTGCTGTGGTTGCCTAAATACAGATTGTGTAAAACCCATTTCCACCATCTTGCCGTCATACATCACGCCAATGCGATCGCAATACTCCGCCACCATTGCCAAATCGTGAGAAATCAGCAACAGCGCCATATTTTCTTGACTGCACAGTCGAGTTAATTCTTGCAATATCTGCGCGGAAACGGTAACATCCAAGCTGGTGGTGGGTTCATCAGCGACGATTAACTTCGGCCCCAAAAGTAAAGCTAGAGCGATCGCTACCCGTTGTCGCATCCCACCGCTAAACTCGTGAGGATACTGATTCCAACGACTAGCAGGAATCTTCACTTTTTCTAAAGTGGCAAGTGCTTTTGCTTTTGCTTCCCGCGTTGATAATTGCGGTGAGTGCGCTTGTAAGGTTTCGATGCAATGCTTACCAATCGTCATCAACGGATCGAGGCGCGTCATCGGATCTTGAAAAATCAGCGCCACTGCTTCTCCCCGAAATTTCCGTAACTGAGGTGGTGTTAAATCAAACACCGATTGTCCCTGAAATGTCACCCGTCCCTCAACCCGACTAGAGGCTGGTAACAAGCGCATTGCCGCTCGCCCTAAAGTTGACTTACCACAACCAGATTCTCCTACCAATCCCATTCTTTCACCGGGTTGCAAGGTGAAAGACACATCATCAACCGCCCAGCTTGGCTCTTCCCCACTTCGCTGAGGATAGGCAACTCGCAGATTTTCGATACAAAATAAGGCTTTACTCATAGTTTAGTTATCAGCCCTGAGCTACCAGCTTCTATAAATTCAAATTTAGGATAGTCTATCAGATTAGCAAAAGTAGCTGTTCCAGGGGATAGGGGAATATGGGTTAATTATAATTAACCATTAGCCCAATGATGCCCGAACTATAGGAATCCGGTTTGATTGCGGAACATACTTGTGTAGGGAGGGAATAGGGAATAGGCAAAAATAGTTATTATTTCTTCCTCATCTCCCTCTGCCTCTCTGCCCCTGCTTTCTAACTAAATCTCCGGATCGACCAAGCGGGTAGTGGGGCGACTCTGATACAAATCTTGAACGACTTGCACGGATGAAACTACGGCTACAAGGGCAATAACGAAAACGGGTAACAAACCTTTGCCAAAGATAGCAATCAACAGCAGCACGCCAGCCCCTGCAAATCGATACTTGGAACGAATTTTGCAGTAGCGAATCACTCCAAATTTGTGGAGAATACCAATAGCTAGTAAGCATAATGCGACTGAGCCGCAGATGAGCCATCGCTGAGGATCGCTTAGTACTAAGGTTGGCTTGCTCAACAAGATTTGTTCTACGCCAACTCCAGCAGCAGCAATCCCGATGACCAGCGGTAAATGGGTGTAAAGCCAGAGATTGACAAGACCAACTCGTCCATGTGTCCGTGCTTGCTGAATAGGTGTACCACCTAGGTTATCAAAATAGACCCACCATAAGCTAAAGGCAATAATTAGACCAAACACCGCGGAAGTTACAGTTAAAACATCCCATTTTTGCTCCGAGACACCATTAACCACCGCGATAATTGCCTCGCCCAAAACAATCATGGTAAACAGCCCGAAACGTTCTGGTAAGTGGGAAGCGTGGGGGAGTAATCCTATCTGGAATTTGCGTGAGATTAGCGGTGTTGCAAAGTCAATGATAATTCCCAATCCCCAAAGTACGAATCGCCAGGGAACGGGTATAAATGCTGATATTAACCAAAAAGAGGCAGCGATCGCAAAACCTGTGGCGTAGCGACTAGTCAAAGGACGCGCAGTTGGAATGTGTATCCCCGCACGAATGTATTCAACGACCAGCACAGCCCGACCGAGTGCATAGGACACTGCAAAACCTGGAGAACTTTCACCCAAACCGTGGTGAACGTTAATTGCCATTGCAGCCGCCGTCAGCATGTGTAAACCAACAAGCAACCGCCGGATCGTGTCATCGCTATCAAAACGGTTGGCATATAGTGTTGTGCCAATCCATGACCACCAAATGGGTATAAATAAAACTACAAACCCAAACCATCCTGAGAGGGAGATGTCCCCTGCGAGATTATGCGCGAGTTGAGAAACTGCAACTACAAATACCAAATCATAAAAAAGCTCTAGCCAAGTGGCGTGTCGTTCTTCTTCGCTATCTTCACCAATACGTAACCTTGGGGGTTGCAGAAAATTGGTCATATTGATAGTTATTAGTAATAAATAATTACTAAGATACGATAATTACTCACATATTAAACCTAAGCCTGATAAATGCTAGGTTTTGCTCAACTAGGCAAAGTAGCGATCGCAACATACTTCACTTTTTAAGCATTATTATTATTGGGTTCCTTGATGTGGCGCGATCGCCTTACAATACGGTCAAAATACCATTGCAGTATGGGAGCAAACAGACTGTGGAATCGCATCAGTAAAGACATTTCTATTCCTGGTGTAATTACAAATGCTTTTCGTTTGATTCCTAGTAAGATGTCAAAGGCGACTTTCTCTGCCGTCATGGTTTGGGCTGATTGTGTAATCAGTTTTGTTTCCAGCGGCTTAGTTTTATTTTCAGCTACCAATTGAGGTGTATCGGTATCTGGTGGGTAAACAATGGAAATGTCGATACCTGCGGTTTTGAGTTCGCCCCGTAGCGACTCAGCCAATCCTCGCACTGCAAATTTACTGGGACTATAAGGTGTATAACCATACAAACCAATCAATCCGGCTCCCGAAGAAATCGCGACAATATGACCTTTTCTCTGCTGGATCATGCTGGGTAAGGCAGCCTTAATACAATAAAGGGTTCCAAAGTAATTAATCGCCATTGTTTGTTCAAAGATCGCCACAGGTAGTTCGGCAAAATACCCTGGATGAGCAATACCAGCAGAGGTAATCAATAAATCAGGCACACCTAGCTGCATAATGGCGGATGCGATCGCACTTTCTATCTGTTCGCGTTCAGATACATCTGCAAAAATGGCTAATATTTGCTGATTGGGATGAATTTTCAGGGTTTCGAGTTCTGCTTTGGTAGAGTCGAGTTTGGTCTGAGTGCGAGCAATGATAGAGATACTGCTACCAGATTGAACCAGAAGTTTAGCGATCGCTTTACCAATACCACTGGAACCACCAGTAATAATTGCATGTTTATACATTCTCAGCATCTACATGGGGTACTTGGGTAAATGCAATTGCCAAGGCTGCGATCGTGGCGTTAATCTGTTCTTTTGTATGCAGACTACTAATAAAAAATCGCAGGCGTGCGGCATGATTGGCTACAGCTGGATAAATGATTGGTTGAACGTTGATGCCTGCTTGGAAGAGAATATGAGAAAGCTGGATACAGGTTAAAGAATTCCCCAACACAATCGGAATAATCGGAGAATTTTGGCTTGTGGCTGTATTCCAACCCTTAGCTTTAGCCAGTGTCAAAAAGTGTTGCGATCGCTGGTGCAAGGTTTTCACTCGTGTGGGATCGGCCTTGAGTAAACGCAAGGCTGCTAAGGCGGCGGCAGTATTGGCGGGGGATAATCCCACACTGTAAACAAAACCAGGGGCAGTGTATTTTAAATAATTCACCAAGGCTTTAGACCCAGCAATATATCCCCCACAACTGGCAAAAGCTTTACTGAGAGTTCCCATCCACAAATCCACATCGGCTGGCTGCACGCCAAAAAACTCGCTAATACCTCGCCCCTGCTGGCCCAGTACGCCAATGGAATGGGCTTCGTCTACCATCAGTAAAGCTTTGTGCTGTTGCTTCAGCTCAATAAATCGGGGCAAGTCCGGGATATCCCCATCCATGCTGTAAATGCCTTCAATGACAATGAGAACTCGCCGATAATGCTGACGTTGGTCTTGCAGCATTTCATCTAAGGCTTGCCAATCATTATGAGGAAAAGGTATGGCTTTGGCTCCAGACAAAGAACAGCCCTGCAAAATACTATTGTGACTCAAGGCATCGTAAAAAATTAAATCCTGGGAATTAAACAAGTGTCCAATGGTAGTGACATTGGTTGCATGACCGCTGACATAAACAATGCAGTCTTCCACGCCAATAAACTCTGCGATTTCTTGTTCTAGTTCTCGATGTAGAAGCCGTTCGCCTGATGCCAAACGGCTAGCACCGACCGATGTCCCATAGCGGTCGATCGCATCTTTGGCTGCTGCTGAAACTGCCGGATCTCCAGACAAACCCAAATAATTATAGGTTGAATAATTAATCAGCGTATGTCCCCGAACCTGAGTACAATCCCTAGTTAGGGATTCCTGCATCTGAAAATAAGGATTGGGAATTTCCAGAGTTTGAATGTGGGTTAATCGTTGCTGGAGTTGTGCGTATTCTGGAAAGCACTCAAATTGATAGTATTCAGGTGGAATCTCAGTCAAAGGCTGGTTATTCTGGCGAGCGAGTTCTTGAGCTAAATATTGTGCAAAAGTGGCGATCGCCCCAAATGTTTGCAGTGTAGAAATGTTCGCCAAATACCCCGACCAAGCCTGCAAGTCTTGGATGAATTGTGCCACTTGCATAGAATCCAAACCATAGGTTTCAAAAGATTCCTGTTGGTCAATGGATTGTATGGGAATATTCAATTTTGCAGCTAACCATTGGCATATCCAATTTTGAATTGACTCGACACTATACTGCTGGGGATACTCGTTTAGATGAATGGGTTGAGTATCTGGCGGTTCTGAAGTTACTAATAACAAATTACCTGTCAAGAAATTCTCACGACAGGCAAAGCGTTGAATCTTGCCACTGGAAGTTTTGGGAAGAGTTCCGGGTTTTAGCAGCAAGACTCGATAAACTTGTAGTTCGTGTTCCCTCAAGACTGACTGGCGAATTGTTTTTACAACTTCCTTGGCATCTAAATTTCGTAAATAAGTTCGCTTGACTTCACAAACAACAATCAGGCGATCGCTTCCATCTATCTCCACAGTAAAGGCTGCACTACTGTGAAAGCCTAACCCTGGGTGACTAGTTTCCACTGTTTGTTCAATGTCTTGAGGATAATGATTCCGTCCTCGAATCACCAATAAATCTTTGAGACGACCCGTAACAAATAACCCTGCTTCATCCTGCCAAAACCCTAAATCTCCAGTTCGCAAAAACGGTCCCTCTCCTGAATCAGCAAAGTAAGCGCCAAATGTTTTCTGAGTTTCCTCGGCTCGATTCCAATATCCCTGTGCCACACTCTCACCAGCAACCCAGATTTCTCCTACCTGTCCTGTTTCACACTCAGTTAACGAAACTGGATCGACGATCGCTACGGTTTGATTGAGCCAGGGATGACCGCAACTAACCAGTTTCCGCTGGTCTCTATCAACATCGGTTGCGGTGCAGCTAACTACTTGGTTTTGCTCTAAAGCCTTGGTATCGCAAACCTTAATCGTTGGTACTTCTGCTTTCTTCACTCCAGTTACTAGCAGGGTCGTCTCTGCCATTCCATAGCAGGTTTGAAAGCTACTAAGGCGAAATCCGTAGGGCGAAAATAGCTTGGTAAAGGACTCTATAGTTTCAGATCGAATCGGTTCGGCACCATTGAGGGCAATTTCCCAACTGCTGAGGTCGAGGTTCTCTAATTGCTCTGACTTAATATTCTGCACGCAGAGATCGTAGGCAAAGTTGGGCCCTCCACTCACCGTAGCTTTGTAAGTTGAGATTCCCTTGAGCCAACGCATCGGGTTTTGCAGGAATGCCATCGGTGGCATGAATATTCCAGTAAATCCCCCAGACACAGGTTGAAGTATGCCTCCGATTAATCCCATATCATGGTAGGGCGGTAACCAAGAGAATCCAACATTGGGGGTTTTCCCTAAGAATTGCAGGATAGCAGTGCAGTTGTGCATCAAATTTCCGTGGGAAACCATTACACCCTTGGGAGTACCAGTTGAACCAGAGGTGTACTGTAGTAATGCTAGGCTATTGGATTCTACCGTTATAGGGATGAAGTCACGAGCAGGGGTTGCGATGCGATCGCTTAAAATCCAATGCAACTGTTTAAATGTCGGTTCGTTTGTTCCATATTGCTCAATTACTTGGAACATCTCTGCGGTGGTTAATAATAAGGTAGCCCGAGCATCTCGAACAATCGCTTGCAATCGAGATAGTTTTTGATTGCGTTTGGGTGGATAGGCGGGAACGGCAACAATACCCGCATAGAGACAGGCGAAAAAGCCTGCGATAAAGTCTAATCCAGGTGGGTAAAGTAGCAACGCTCTATCTCCTGGCGAACCGAGGGATTGGAGATGAGCTGCGATCGCCTTTACTTGAGATTCCAACTCCTGGTAAGTTAGACGGTTAGTTTCTATTTCACCATCTTGAAGAAATATGTAAGCTTCGTGATGCGGCTGCTGCTTCACTCGTTGGTGTAGCAAATCTATCAGTGTTTTTCCCGGAACTAGGAAATCAGATTTAATACCGGAGTCTACGATTGTCATAGTCACTTTAACAACTGGGTATCGCTGCTTACAGAAACCGCAACAGGCTCTGACACCCGCAGTTGGGAAAAGCTTTTCAAATGAAAGATATCAGAGTGCGCCTGCATTTTCTCACAAAAAGGTGAACGCTTCAATCTCAGTGTCTAATTCATTTTTGTGAAGAGAGCAAAGATACACGTTAGCACTGTTTATACCTGAATGGTAATTTAGCGTCAAGTTTAGCTTTTACCCTTGGTAGACAAATTACCACTATGAGTCTCGGTGAAGATGTAGCCAAAGGCTTAGGTAAACAGGTTGAGTCAAAATAATTACTGCCATCAGCATCGTTTTACTGGCGGAAAGTTCAGTATCTCTAGCAGGGCCAATTGACTTTATCGGCTTAGTCGTTCCCTACTGGGTATTTGCCTCAAGGGTCAGTAGCGCTGCAAGGGTTAACAGTACGAGATTTGGTGGTACAAGGGCGTTATCCTTATCAAAATTAGTTGCAGCAGTGGGTAATTCAAGATGAGAAGCTTATGCAATAAGTGCCCTTAACTACAGATTTACTAAATTTGGCAGAGCGATCGCTAGATACTTTATCGTAGACAATGATAAAGAGCTTGGATTGCTATGGTGTTGGCACAATATACATCTATCTTAATTATGCTGAGTTCGCCAATTTAAATTTTTTTTGAGAAAAACTATCATTTATCCCTTATTAACTGCTAATCTTACAAAGAGTTGGTTAAATACCTTAGCTGCTTTACGGCTATTTTCTGGTAATTAAACCACAACTTATTTTAGGGGCACGGCAATGTCGTATCCCACTGCATGGTCTATTTAGCTGGAAAAGGCTGTAAGACCAACAAAGCTTTTTGATTGTTTATTCCTTAAAACCGTAATGTTTATTAGCAGGGTACAGTTGACTGTTTTTCGCAGTCTTTTACCATCTCCTTGGCAGAGCTTTACACTCAAGCTTTTCAGAGGGAAACTTTTCGAGTTTTATCATTAATATGTCGAGCGGCAATTACAGATATTCGTTCGTAAATAGTTGCGATCGCCAAACCGGACGTAACAAGAAAACAAAGCCCATTTACAAGAGCGCAAAATATTTATAAATTGACATTATTTTCGCATAAACCGAATTTTTCTGAATACACTTGTGTTGGCTAAAAAGCGGCAATCGCTACAGCCTAAATCACGTAACTACAAGCAATAATAAAGTCGTGACAGTAAAATCAAAATCTCCTCAAGTATCTCAAAAACCTAGGAATTCAGTCCATCCTTTACAACGCTTGCTCAAATATGGAAGTCGATATCGCCAACATATTTGGCAAGCAACATCATTTTCAATCATTAATACAATCTTAGACTTAGCACCACCTTGGTTGATAGGTACTGCGGTAGATATTCTCGTCAAGCAGCAAGATTCCATAATTGGAAAGTTGGGAATTAAAAATATATTTTCGCAATTTTTGTTGCTTTCATTTTTAACTGTGATTATTTGGATTTTTGAATCACTTTCTCAGTACGCTTACGATCGACTTTGGCGTAATTTAGCCCAAAATATTCAGCATAATTTACGCTTGGATACTTACAATCACGTACAAGAATTAGATTCAGCTTACTTTGAAGAAAGCAGCACCGGTGGCTTGATGTCAATTTTGAATGATGATATCAACCAGTTAGAAGACTTTTTGAATTTCGGAGCCAATGACATTATCCAGATTAGCACCTCAATCATCATTTTAACTGGTGGCGCTTTCTGGATTTTACCTCCCTTCATTACCCTAGCAGTAATGTTGCCAATGCCATTTATTGTTTGGGGTTCTTTTACTTATCAAAAGCGTCTAGAAGCTCGTTATGCTGATGTACGGGAAAAGGTAAGTTTTCTGAACTCACGACTAGCAAATAATCTTAGTGGAATTAACACAATTAAGAGTTTTACTGCTGAAGAATATGAAAGTGCTAGATTGGCAGGAGAAAGCGAAGCATATAGAAAAAGTAATACCAAAGCAATTAAACTTTCGGCTGCCTTTATTCCCTTAATTAGAATGCTAGTTTTAGTAGGGTTCACAGCCTTACTATTTTGGGGAGGAATAGCAACATATGCTGGTACAATATCTATTGGGAATTACAGCGTTTTACTCGTTTTAGTACAGAGATTATTGTGGCCCTTAGTCAACTTAGGGGAAATATTTGACAAATATCAAAGGTCAATGGCTTCTGCCAATCGTGTTATGAATTTGTTAGATACTCCTATTAACATTATTCGGGGAGATATCTCTTTACATATTACTCGTGTACGTGGTGAAATTGACTTCAAGCAAGTCACTTTTGCTTATCAAAATCGAGAACCAGTGATTAAAAAACTATCCTTACATATTCCTCAAGGTAAAACTATTGCAATCGTTGGTTCTACAGGTTCTGGAAAAAGCACTTTAGTTAAATTACTATTGCGATTTTATGATATTTCTTCTGGAACTATCACTATTGATGGTATTGATATCCAAAAATTAAATTTACGTGATTTGCGTCGCAGCATCGGCTTGGTAAGTCAGGATGTCTTCTTATTTCATGGTACTGTTGCTGAAAATATTGCCTACGGTACTTTTGATGCTAACGATGAACAAATAATTAAAGCTGCCAAAATTGCCGAAGCTCATGATTTTATTGTGCGACTCCCTCAAAGTTATGAGACGATAGTCGGAGAACGGGGTCAAAAATTATCTGGTGGACAACGACAAAGAATTGCGATCGCCAGGGCTGTTTTAAAAAACCCGCCTATATTAGTTTTAGATGAAGCTACATCAGCAGTAGATAATGAAACTGAAGCTGCTATTCAGCGTTCTTTAGAACGGATTACTATAAATAGGACGACAATAGCGATCGCCCATCGTCTTTCCACTATTCGTAATGCTGATTGCATCTATGTGATGGAATATGGGGAGTTGATTGAGTCGGGTACTCATGAGGAATTGTTGAATAAAAACGGGATTTATGCTAATTTGTGGCGGGTGCAATCGGGGGTAAAATAAGTAATGTGCTTTTAAGCTGCATGATTTTGATTTCTACGCAGCATCAATTTGTATAGACTCTCTGGTTCAATAGCCAATTTCTGTAGAATTTGCAGATGTATAAATTCACTTTTCTGGGCATGGTTTATGCACAGTACTGAAACATGAACTTTTCGGTAATAGTGCATAAATGTTCATTTAGATGAGATAGGGTTTGTTCGGCGATCGCTTTTGGTACACCACCATAATATGCTTGGGCAATAGCACCTGTCATACAGGCAATGGTGTCACTGTCACCACCAAGTGATACTGCATTGCGGATAGCATCTTCAAAATTCGTAGATTCGAGAAAGGCGATAATTGCCTGGGGCACAGAACCTTGACAGGTAGAATCGTATTGATAGGTAGGTCGGATTTGGTTGAGAGTTTGTCCCAAATCATAACCAAAGGTGGTCTGAATATAGGACTTAATCCCAATTTTATCTTCACCTGTACGCGCCAGAAAGATGACTGCTGCTATTGCTTGAGCGCCCTTTATGCCTTCAGGATGGTTATGAGTACCTTCCGCACTTCGCTGAGCTTCTCGTAACACAGTATCTAGGTCATTGAAGGCAAATCCAATGGGACTGACTCGCATAGCTGCACCGTTACCAAAACTATTGTATGGTTCGTTACTGCTAGATTTTGCCCATTCTCTAAAGTTACGCCCGTAACCAGCATAGAGATAGCGACGGTAGTACCACTTAAATTGATCGATGTATCTACTACTATGGAGGAATTTCCCAGCGTTGAGAATGACATCTGCTACTGCAACCGTCAACACTGTGTCATCAGTGAAGCGAGATTGTCTGCTAAACAGTGGAAAATCCTTTGTTTTTAGACTTTTTCCCTCATATACCGAACCAATTATGTCACCTGCGATCGCACCTAGCATATCTATCTTGTGAGTGTAATATTTATTGTTTTTCCAGGCGTACTACTGCGTTATAGTCTGGGACACCTTCAAGCGATCGCTTAGTTTTATCAAGTAGTATATTTCCTTCTGGCCAATGTACTTGCAAGTTGCCTGATTGAATAGGTGCAATATATACTTGCCCCTTATACTCTCCCAACCCATTCTTGAGAATTACCGCATCACCATCTTTTAAGCCTAACTTTGCTGCATCAGACGCATTCATAAGTACCGCCTCACGTACTGCCCCAGTAATTGCGTCCTTGCGTTCCTGCACCATACTATTAAACTGCTTGCCTCGACGCGTTGCCACTAAAAAACAGCCCTCTGGTAATTCTTTCTTGGGTGGTAACAATGCTCCAAAGTGTGCTTTACCGTCAGGTGTCGGGAAGTTCCAGCCAAAACACAAATGTGCCCCGCCATACTGAAACTGATCTCCTGCTTGCTGCAAGTGTTGAATGCCAGCATACTGAGGAACGACTTGGGCAATTTCTTGGCGCATAGCGGCTGTATTAGCAAAAGCTAACTTGTCTGCCAAATCTGGTCGCACCCGCCTTGCCAACTCCAAAAACACTTCCCACTCTGGACGCGCCTCTCCAATGCGTAAGCCTGGAATTTCGGGACTAAAAATCACCCGACGTTCGGTATTAGTTTCTGTCACCCCTCCTGGTATTTCATAGCGAGTAGTGGCAGGTAACAACACCACTGTTTCCGCAGGTTCCACCAACATCTGGCTGGAAAGGACAATATCTATATGTACGCGTAACGGTATATTTTTTAAAGCATCTTCTACATAATCTGGTTCTGGCAGTACTTCTAGGAAATTTCCTCCCACAGAGAACAATACATCTAACTGTCCTTGATGTGCCGCATCAATCATTTCTGGTGCGATTAAACCCTTACTTGCAGGTACTTCAAAGCCCCAAAGTTCGCTCAACTGGGCAGCATTATCTGAGTTAATGGGTTTGCCACCAGGAAATACTGTCGCATAGCATCCCATTTCTGCACCACCTTGTACTCCAGAGTGACCGCGAATTGGCATTAAACCGCAGCCTTCCCGACCGACAAAACCTTTAGTGAGGGCTAGATTAATGATACTTCGGACATTATCTTCGCCACACTCATGCTGGGTAATTCCCATACTCCAGACAAATACAGCTTTGTTGGCTTCTGCAACCATTTTGGCAAAGGCATACATATCATAACGAGAAGCACCAGAAAGTCGTTCTAGTTCTTCCCAAGATTGGTTTTCTAAAGAAGCTTTGAGTTCCTCAAAACCAATAGTGTAGCGATCGATGAATGACTGGTCTACCCAGCCGTAAGCAATTAGATTTTTAATTGTGCCATTTAAAAATGCTATGTCCCCGCCAGCATTTACTAAGAAAAAGTCTTCCGCAAACTTAGTACCAAAAAGGGCACTTTCGACAATTGAGGGCACCCAATATCGTTCCATACCGGGTTCGCGGTAAGTATTAATTACCACAATCTTTGTGCCAGCTTTCTTAGCGTAGTGGAGATATTTGACGGTGACAGGCTGATTGTTGGCAACGTTAGAGCCAATGAAGACTAATAAATCAGTACCAATCCAGTCTTTATAAGAACAGGTGGTAGCCCCTGCACCAAGAGCAGCTTTCAGCCCCGCTGTACTAGGAGAATGACAGATCCGGGCAGCATTATCAATATTGTTACATTTCATTGCCCGCACAGCTTTTTGAGTGGCATAGTAAGTTTCGTTAACGGTGCCCCGACTAGTAATGTAGAAACTCAGGCGGTCTGGTGTAGTAGCGCGGATGCGAGTAGCAATAACCTCTAGAGCTTCATCCCAGCTAACACGACGAAAGCCTTTTTCCCCTCTTTGACGAATCATTGGATAGGGAAGCCTTCCCAAGTCGCGTAATTGGGCACTTTTTTGCTTTTGCAACTCACAGACATCTTCCAGTAAGACAGGATCGAAAGCTGGCATGGTATTCATCCGCAACAACCGCAGCCGAACATTGCAGAGATGAATGCCATCTAGCGTCCAATCTTTCATTCCGGTTGTTCCTAAAGCGCAACCATCACAGACACCTTGATTCAGGATGTTCCATGCATAGGGCAGCTGGTCGCGGGACAACCAGATTGCCCGAAAGACTTCCCAATAGTTATTCGGGTACTGTTCGCCAATACCAAAGGGCTTCCAACTTGCCCAATGCTGGGGTGTCCAATGTTTCTTGGGTTTAGGCAACATAATGAGGCGCAGAATTTAATTGTTAATGATAAAAATAATATTTAATTTAAAACGGTGTCTTTAGTTCAAATAGTCTGTTTGAATCGCAGATTTCCTATTGAACTATCCTATACCTCCTTGACATAAACTCACTCAGATCATCATTCTTGTTTATAGTCTAATACGACGTTAGTGAATCAGCGTATATAAGTAGATGAACAAAAATATTTACAGTCATTGCGAGGTTCGCGTTTCGTACCCCTGCTCTTAAGCAAGCTACGCGCAACGTCTGCGACAAAAGAAGAGAAGCGAAGCAATCCCAACCCTTGCGATGTACTTACCAAATTATGAAAGTATGTTATGTATTGTTTCAGTCTCACACGGTCAAGTCGTGGAAACAGCCTGTGTCATATCGCATCCGGCTAAAGACTTATCATAAAGACCGCAGAGGGTCAGGGGAGCAAGTTTTGAGTGAGATTCTAGTTGTCAAAATTTGTAAAGATTTAGAGATACCTTTACTGTAAAAATGTTGGCTGTTGGTGATGATGATTTTAACCCTCAACTAGCTGACGTGCAAACTCTGTAGCCTCGGCTGGTGTCGAGATTTTACCCTCAGCCTGTGCTACTGCAATCTCTGTCAGTAGCTCACCCACTAGTGGCGAAGCCGGAATATTCAATGCTATCATTAGTTCTTTACCACTTACTAGTTGAGTGGGATGAGCGACCAGATCATCAGGGTTCAGGTAGCGGCGTATCAAAGGTGCGTAGACGCGTAGCGACTTGTTGCCAGACATCGCCTCTACCAGAGTATCATCTACCAAGGCTAACATTACTATAGCCCCAAATACAATACCCGCTTCTTGGAACAAAAAATACTGTTCTCGCAAAGACATATTGGCTAATTTTAGCTGCGGGAACAGTCTCAGGGCAGTGGTGACAGCACGAATTTCTGCACGGCTATAAGTGAGTTCTTGTAGTTCTGTTTCTGCCACTTCTGGATTTGGGTGAACAAGACAAGCAAGTTTGGCAATACCTAACCAAGTAATTTTGACTGTATCACGTACATATTGTTCTAATTCCACCCCTAGTTGCGGCCAATTTTCTGTAAGTAAGGTGACTGCTATGTCAACCGCGGCCAGTTTTTTGAAGCTTTCGATTGTAGCATTTTTGAAGAAAGGTGCAATTAAACCATCTTTTCCAGCACTTACCATCCAAAGAGTGCCTTGAGGACTTGCTAGCAAATAGCCAATTTCTACCCGCACTCGTTCTGCTGCTACTTTAGTTATGTGTGATGCTAAAGAACGAATTGCTGTTTGGGTGACTGGCTCAATGGTAAAACCAAGTTGAGCTGCTTGGCGATAGGCTCGCATTAACCGTAAAGGGTCGTCTTCAAGGTTAGCTAGTGATACCATTCGCAACAGACGCTGTTCTATATCTGCATAGCCTTGTAGAGGATCGATAAATTCTTGGGTGTGAGGATTGTAAGCGATCGCATTTACTGTAAAATCTCGTCTGTGCAAGTCAGTTTCTAGGCTATCTCCTTCTTGTTGAGCAAAGTCAGCTGTGGCGTGGGGAAATACTACACGAGCAATTTTTCGTTCGGGATCGAGCAGTACAAAACCAGCTTTGTAATGCCGAGCGATCGCTCTTGCTACCTTGACTGCATCGGATGGTATCACAAAATCTAGATCCAAATATTCGCGAGTTCTGCCAAGGATAGCATCTCGCACCGCGCCACCTACCATATAAGCTGGTTGTGGCAACCATTCCAACCTAAAAGGCCAATTTTCGGGAGCTAAAGTAGAAGGAACTGAGCCATGCATTGTAATAAAAATCAACCTAGTAGCTAATGAATAAAGGTTGGGCTTAAGCTAGATTAACAATAAAGGTTCCTGGAGTTGGTTCTATTATGTGTATTTGCGTGAACTGCCACTATGTAGACCGCTGTGTAACCTATCATGCCGTAGAAACACAGCACCAACAGCCCCACTTGACTGAAACCCCCAATTTTGATCCAAATGAACCTTCGATTAATGTTAACATCCGTACTAAAGAGGATGTGATTGAAATGGAATGGGATGTTGTTGGCTGTCTGAGTTTTAAGCAGGAAATGGGTAAGTGGTCGAAGTTACGTCCCGGTGAATTAGTACCGACTTGATAGATTATGGGTGTATCTTCAGGGCGACTACTGCCGTTGGATGTAGTAGTCGTAAATTATTTTTGTGATTCTCAGATAGCTATTATATGGTTAAATAGATTGCGTAAACTTTAGAAAGACAAATATTTTAACTAACGTTGATAACTGAACTCGAATATCTCACAGCCAAAAAATACACTTTGTCACTACACACAACTACTCCAGAGTTGGGTTTAGCGATTAGTAATTTTGCTGGTGAAACTCGTTCTGATGTTTGGAATTTAGGTCGTGATTTATCTAGTTATGTACATCAATATTTAGTTGACTTCATCCAACCACAAACTTGGGAAGATTTGGCGTTTATTGCAGTAGCAAAAGGGCCTGGTGGGTTTACTGGGACTCGCATTGGTGTAGTTATTGCCCGCACTTTAGGACAGCAGTTAGCTATTCCTGTATTTGCTATTTCTACTTTGGCAGCAGTAGCTTGGATGGAAGAAAGCAAAAGTAAAAAAGGACAAGCTATTGCTGTGGAAATGCCAGCCCAAAGAGGTAAAGTTTTTGCTGCGATTTATCAGCTTACGCCAGATAGTTCTGGAATCACAGCCTTATTACCGGATACTGTATTGACACCAGCAGCATGGCAGGAAACTTTAGCTAATTGGAATACTGATTATCAGCTAATTGAAGCAAAATCAGGTTTAGCAGCAACAGTGACAAGTGTCTTAGAACTGGCTTATGTAGAATGGCAACAAGGTCAGCGTCCTAATTGGTCAGAAGCTTTGCCATACTATGGACAACATCCAGTAGAAGTTTAACCATCTTCTGTCACTTTGGGAAGATAAAAATACTATATTATTCCAAGTTGTTATAACTGTTGGGCTACCAAGCGGGCAAATAACCCTTCTTGCACAATCAGTTCCGAGAAAGTACCTACCTGCACTACACGACCAGCGTCAATAACATAAATGCGGTCAGCATGGCGAATTGTGCTGAGGCGATGGGCAATTACTATACGGGTAGCGTTTAACTTAGCTAAACTTTCAGTGACGATCGCTTGGGTACGGTTATCTAGGGCACTAGTAGCCTCATCCATGAGGATAATTTTCGGCTTTGAGACTAGCGATCGCGCAATCAATAATCGCTGCCGTTGTCCACCTGAAAGATTAGTACCTCCCTCACTAATCACAGTGTGCATACCCATGGGCATTTGCTCGATATCATCAGCCAACCCTGCCATGCGTGCTGCTTCCCAAGCTGCTTCTAGCGATACCAAAGCTTTGACAGTAATGTTGTCTAAAATCGAGCCTGACCCAATTTTGCCATTTTGCAGTACTACGCCCAACTGTCTGCGGACACTTTGGAGATCCAACCCTGCCAAGTCTTTGCCATCATAGTAGACGCTACCTGTCAATGGAGTTTCAAATCCCAACAACAAGCGAAATATCGTTGATTTCCCACTCCCGGATGGGCCAACAATGGCGATAAATTCCCCTGGTTGTGCATGGAGGCTGACATCATTCAAAGTTAATGTTCCATGCTCAGAGTAACGAAAGCTGACACGATCCAAAGCAATGCGACCAGTTAATTGACCGGAGTTGGCTTTGGTGGAATCAAATTCTGGCTGCGATCGCCAAATCGGCTCTGCCCTTTCCCAGACTGGTACAATACTCCAAATATCAGTTACGGTATTGCTCAGGTCAGTCACTCCCTTGATAAAAATCGCCAAAGCATAGTTAAAAGCGACAAATGTGCCTAGGGTGAGGCGTGTATCCAACAACAGCATGGCAAAGCCAAATAGCAGCACAGAACTTACCAAAGGCAGTGCTTCGTTAAATATAGAAATCCCATCTTTAATCTGCTGCCAACTTGCCTTCAATCGGATCTGTTGGCTGTACTTTTTTGCCCAAGCTGCAAATGCCCTCTCTTCTGCCATTGCCACCCGCAGCTTGGCGATACCGTTGATTAGTTGGATGGTAAGTCCATGGATTGCACCATCTAATTCTTGCTGTTTTTGCGATTTCTTCACTAATAGGAAGCTAGAAACAGCCCCAACCACAGCAGCAAAGATTGCTAAACCCACCCCCACAAAAGCTAGTTGCCAACTGTAAACAAACATCAGTACTAAGTTGAATAAGGCAAAGACACCACTCAACAAAGTCCTTTGGGTGGCATCGCTGAGTTTTTGATGGATTTGCTTCACAGCCAGCACGCGATTAACCAAATCTCCAGAAGTATACTGCCGAAAAAAACCCGGACTTAATCTCAGCAGCCGATCCCAAATGGCTGGCTGCAATGTACTGTTAGTCGCACTTTCGACTCGTAAAGTAATAATGTTTTGGGCGATTTGAAAGGCTAGCTGCCCAAAAGCTACTGCAAACAGAATTAATCCTATCTGCCACAATAAGATGCGATCGCTATCAGGAATGGCATGATTAATTAAAATTGCCGTTGCTTGCGGTGCGACCATTCCCAATACCGTGCCGATTATTCCCACCACCAAAATACTGGCAATGTCTTTTTCATAACCCTTGACTCCAAACCGTAGCAGGTCAAAGGCGTTATTTACACTTGGTGGTAACGGAAGATACAGAATGTAAGCCGACTGTTTCAGTGTTTTTGCCACTGACTGATTTACAGGTGTGCGAGTCCGCGCTATTGGGTCAAAGACGATATAACCCCGGTCGTCGGGCAACAAAGCCACTGGTCGTTCTAATTGTGTGTAAGCTAACAACGGCCCTTGGTCTTGATGCCACCAGTTGGTTGTCAAAGTGATACGCCTAATACGAATTTGCGACGAGCGAGCGATCGCTTCTACTGGGTCAGGAACGGTACTTAAATTTTCTGCTGGGGGACGAATTTTTATACCTAGTGTCCGTCCGATTGCTCCTAGCGCCACCAACAGAGGCGGCCCTTCGGGAAAGAATACCGTCTCTGGCTGTGGTTGCAAGACTGCCGCCAACTCGGAGAGTGCCCCCTCTACTATTTGCTGGTTAAGTTGCTCTCGTTCTTGAAATCGACGCAGTTCTGCCTCTGCTTCTTGGTTCGCTAACAAACTGAAATAGTAACAGCAGTAAGTATGTAAATTTGCTATGCCTGTAAGTATTTCCTCGTAATTTACTAAATCTGTCGTTGATAAAATCTGTCCCACAACCGCATTTTCTGCCTCCAGCCACATTCCACTGGTAAGCAAAAACGCTGGTGAGGCGGCATTCAGCGTGAGTTCCGCAATTCCCTGCCAGCGAGTATTACCTTGCTGCAACTTCACCCAAGCAAGTGTTTTTGGTGACAAGACTAATGCTTCACCAGCCGATAAGGAAAAATCACGCTTGTTTACTTCCACAAGGTTTAATGGCGTTGCCAAGCCTATTGGCTGGGTACTAAATGATTGACCTAAGTGGTACGCCCAACCTTCTAAAAATTCTATTGCTTGAGGGTCAGCTTTTGCTATTCCTTTCACCAAATCAGTTATTGATATCTGGCATAATTGTGAGGGTTCAATTGCGATCGCTACAAATCCCCATTGTCCAGATGCACTAAACAACGCCCCGCCTGCGCTGATATGAAATAGATAACGACGATTTTCCTCAGGTGAATGATTGTTGACTCTAGTTGCAAATACCGCCATTTTTCCAGATTGGACTACCCACATTATTTGTGGGTCATTCAATAATAATGTTTCGTTTGCCTGAAGAGAGTGTGGTTTGGGAAAAGGATTCACTTGAGGGAAAATCAATGTGAGTTCGACAGGTGGAAAAAGATATAGAAAAACTATTGTATCCCGGCTGAATGTAAGATTGACTTGCCAGACTTGTATATACAGCAGATTTCAAGTTGGTGAAGCAGCGCAGTGAGTCCAGTGCGGTCTTGGGGTTTCACGCCACTCCCCACCCTGCGGGAAGCCGCAAAGCGTCTACAAGTCGGGAGACCCGCCCACGGGGGTGGCTCCCCAAGTAGAGCAACTGGCGATCGCTATATCATCAAGATTTAAGTAGGTAGACATAATTAAACGTAAAATGCCAACCAGTAAAATCAGCTTGCTGAGTAGCTTTTACCTTTTGCTTTCTACTTAATTGGTAATTGCCATCATCCAGGTGAATTGCGATCGCCTACTTACCAGTTCTTACCTAATAGCGTTTCAAATTCAGCTTGTAACGCCGCAATATCTGCCACCCTTGCCACTAGTATATTCTCTTGACCAGCATCATTTAAACGTGCTTTCCAATAGCGAGTAGTTTCTGCATTATTTAACCAAAATTGAACTACGGTATCTATCACTTGCTCAGAATTCCAACCCCACTTAACTGGTACTGGTTCTACAGTTTCTATCAATGCATCCAGAGTACATTTCTGTGTTCCTAAATACTCTACACCTTGGTTATATGGTTTTTGGATGTTTTGCTGTTGATTATTAAAAAAATGCCAAATTGGAGACACCCCTACAATGTCAAAAGTATATTTCATCTCAGTCCTCCCAAATGGTAATTAGTTGTACAGAAAACTTATATTTTTAGAAAAATTATGTCTGAAAAAACATCCACATGTCATCTGATAAAAGTATAATTCCCACCTATGTCATAGGAATTAAACTTTGTTCAAAAATTAGCACTTACTAGCCTTGAGTGCTAATTTTTATTCAATTATATTGATGTATTATTAAAAAGTTTCAAGCATTAATTCAGGGGCGTAGTTTATTTTTAATAATTTTTTAAGTTTTGCACTTACAGATGGTAAAGGTGAAGTAGCGGCTTTATCTGCTGCCTGTTTGTGGGCTGTGGCTTCGGTAGTTTATGGTATTGTGGGGCAGCGTATTCCACCGCTACATCTAAATTTGATTAAAGGAATAGTTGCTATCGCTTTGCTTTTGTTCACAATCTCGCTCAGTGGCGAATTCTTTCCAAACCTTGCACCTCTGCCTTTGTCTTTACTCTTGCTCAGTGGTGCTGTGGGCATTGGCTTGGGTGATACAGCTTTCCTGGCTGCGATTAATTATCTGGGGGCACGTCGCGTTTTACTCATAGGAACCCTTGCCCCTCCGATGACTGCGATCGCAGCTACGATCCTGCTTCAGGAACAGCTAAATGTCAGTGCTTGGTGCGGCATTTTGCTGACTATTCTAGGAGTCGCTTGGGTAGTTACAGAAAGAGTTCCCAGTACAAGCGATAGTTCCACAACGCACCTATGGCGAGGAATCAGCTATGGTTTATTAGCAGCAATCACAAACGCCGCTGGAACAGTTATCTCTCGTGTAGCATTTACGACTGCCAATATTTCACCGTTATGGGCTGCTTTGTTGCGTTTGAGTGCAGCCGTCTTAGTTATTTTAGTGTTGGTATCGTTTTCACAACATAGGGATCGGACATTATCCTATCCCTACTGGCGATCGCAACGAGTAATTCTAGCGAGTTGCTTTGCTGCTTTTTGTGGAACCTACTTAGGAATTTGGCTACAACAGACAGCAATTAAACTCACGCCTGTGGGAATTGCTTCAACACTGATACAGACTAGCCCTCTGTTTGTGATTCCTATTGCTATCTACATGGGTGAAAAAGTAAGTTGGAGAGCGATCGCAGGTGTAATAATAGCGATCGCAGGCATTGGATTATTGTTTTACTTCAAGTAGTTGTTATGGGAGAGCGATAGTTGGCGATGTGTTTTATGATAACAGCAAAGAATTTATCAAATTGACCAACCGAAAAGATACTATAACAGAGGTGTAATTAATGGTGAGCTAATTGCTAAAAACCAACTAGCAATTACTGTGCCAAACAAGCCAAAAATTTGTCGTCTTTTCAAAGAAAAATCGTACTTAAATAAATTCTTCTTCAAAGGATTGACGCTTGGTAGGATTATACCAAGCGTTAATCTAAATATGTACCAACCAAATTGGTAACATTATGCCAAGAAAAGAACAAGGATGGATTACATTTCAAACATCAGAAGAGGAGCGAAAACTTCTAGAGGAGTTCTGCCAGCAATCTCAGCGAACTAAGACTGAAATTCTGCGGGAATTAGTGCGTGGCCTCAACAAGCAGCACACAGCACCTGCATCGTCACCAACCATGCAGGTGGAAAAAGAAAATGCTTCTATTCCTGAGTTAGAAACTACTAGTCCAAAGAAACCACTAAAAGTTAGCTCACGCAATATTCTCAAGGGAATTGTTAAACGAGTTGTCACCGGCTCTGTAAATAGTGAGGTGACAATAGAGGTTGTTCACAGAGTTGAGTTAACCTCGATTATCACCAGAATGTCAGCAGAGGAGTTACAACTTTCTGAGGGAACAGAAGCTTATGCAGTGATCAAATCTAATGATATCGTCATAGCAAGGGAATAAAGATGAGTTGATTTAATCTAAGTGCTTTTTTGTTACTTTGTCACAAGTTTGTACTAAATTGTTGTGAGTGTTAGTGGTCGTACATCACAAAAACATAAATGTGACTTTTGCATCCATAAGTAACAGCAACAAATTGAGTTTACTCATCTCAATTTATAGAATAGACAATTTCCGTATCGTATTTTCCTTAAACTATAGCGGTTCTTGACTGCGTACGATAGGCTCTGAAGTTAAGAGTCAGGAGAACTATGCATTCTGGCTCCTGACTCTTTTAATTTGGATATTTTTCATTTTCACGCGATGCCTACGTAAATATATACACTGAATACCGAGCGGAAAACAGTACAAACTTCTTCACTATTCCTTCATATTTGTAAAGCTGGTATAAAACTTTTCTACATAAAATCTTTTCACTTGTTTTTTTAGTGTCATTAATTTAACTTAAATACTTGGATATTATGCATTAGTAAATAGTCAGCTTGTAGTTATCGACCCCATAGTATAAGACTACCAAAGCCTGGTATCAGGTATTTTACCTGATATAGAAATCCAAATCTGGAGTACTGACTGCGATGGTGCAATTGGGTCTGCAATTTTTAGACCCTTCATTGAGTTAGATAACGTTACCCCGCAAGTGTTGAACAACGTTCATAACTTCACATTCTAGATTTCTCCTAACCGCGCCTGCGCTTGGGGAGACTTTTAACTGTGTTTTTTCTTGATTTAGCTCACTCCTAAACAATATAAAATCTCATGATTACCATAAAAAATTCCGTTCTCACCGCAGGTACAGCTAGCTTATTGAGTCTGGGCAGTTTAGCGCTAACTAGCCCAAGCTACGGTTTTAGCCTTAATTTAAATTCTTGGCAGACAATTGGTGATGTCAACCCTATCTCATCAACTCAGGCTACGCTCAACTCAGGCTCTTTTTATACAGTACCTACTGGTGGTGGTGCGGGTTCCCTAGAAGATTTCCTTAGTCTTACTCCTGGTAGCTTAGACCCCGCAACCTCAATCTTTGGTGCTACCCAAGGTTCTGCAATCAAGCAAACTTTCACAGATATCAAAGTTGGAGATGTTTTGCGCTTCGATTATTCTTTCTTGACTAACGATGCTGATAGTGCTTTTGTAACGATTAACAATTCAGTCATTGCGTTGACTGCAAGCACTCCTTTTACCTATTCCTTTACCTCTGCGGGCACTTACAATGTCGGCATTGGCGTTGTCGATGTAGACGATACGATTGGTGCTTCAAAATTGATAGTAAGTAATGCAAAGTTAGACGCAGTTCCCGAACCGATTACTATTCTGGGTTCTTTGACAGCGCTAGGTTTTGGTGTCAGTATGCGACGGCGTTTTGGTCGAAAAAATTCGGCATCTGGTGGTGCTTAAAGGTGGAATTACCAATGAGTGGGATGTGAATTCAAAATTATCAAAGTTCGCACATGCAAGTTTGAATTCTCGACCACAGTACTGAATATTACCAGCATGAGGTGATGTCTCCGGGTGCGCCAGTCACTCATGAAGGAGACCCTCAAGACTGGGCTGGTTTAACACTGCGCGTCTACGCGATCGCCAATCAGCAAGTACGTAGACGCACAGGTGCTTGTCAGAGATATCGCCTCTGGTATTTTTTAACATGTGTTTAATTTGGCGATGAAGGCGATCGCCTCAATAAATCTTTATAGCTTCCATCTTCCTACAGATAGATTTTACCAGCTCCGCAGCACACTTACACTGACACCAACAAAGTATTAAAATCACCATACTAAAAAATCAACTTATGGAAAATACTCACCAATCACAATTGCTGACGGCGAAAATTCCTCAAAATCGCATCGTCTTTATCGATACCACAGTCGAGGATTATCAAAGCTTAGTAGCAGGTGTACTAATAGATACAGAAGTCATCATCTTGGACGCTGACCGTGATGGGGTAGAACAAATTAGTGCATTGCTGGCTCGACGCTTTGGAGTCAACACCCTACATATTGTGTCTCATGGCGCACCGGGACGGGTGTACTTGGGCAAGACAGAACTGGGGCAACACAACCTTAACAGCTATGCTGGTCAACTAATAAAGTGGGCTGAAGCTTTGAGCGTAGATGCTCAGGTGCTGCTGTATGGTTGCAATGTTGCTCAAACCGGGTCAGGCAAAGCATTTGTGCAACGTCTGAGTGAACTAACTGGCGCTACAGTGTTGGCATCTGATGACTGCACTGGTAGTGCGACACTGGGGGGAAACTGGGAATTAGAAGTAACATCCAAAGATACTAGTGCTGTCCTTGCTTTTGAGTTGGCAACTTTGTCAGCCTATGGTTCAGTGTTGGCTAAACCCTACCTAGTCAAAGACATTAAACCAGGGTCTAATAGTTCCTCTCTCACGGAAGCCATAAATGTCAACGGTACTCTCTATTTCATTGCTGACGACGGCATCTATGGTAGAGAGTTGTGGAAAAGCGATGGCACCGCCACTGGCACTGTTTTAGTCAAGGACATTTATACTGGCGCTAATTACTACAATGGTCACTATGATTTGACCAACGTCAACGGCACTCTCTATTTTGCTGCCGATGATGGTCTCGGCTATGGGTTATGGAAAAGCGATGGTACTACTGTTGGTACTGTGCAAGTTGAGCGTTTCGGCTACTATTATTCCGACTCACCCTCTCTTAACTTACTGACAAATGTCAACGACACCCTTTATTTCAATGTTAGTTTCGACAAATTCAACATACGATTGTGGAAAAGCAATGGCACAGAAGCAGGCACAGTCTTAGTCAAAGATCTCAACCCTGATGGTGGTTTTGGCACTGATCCTGGTTTGACTTTGATCGCATCCCCAGTAAACTCCAGCGGCATCTTCTATTTGAGAGTAGTTGTCTACCTCGATGGAGGCCCGTCTGAATTGTGGAAGACCGATGGTACAGAAGAAGGTACAGTCCTGCTAGTCAAAAACATACCAAGCTATGTTGAGTCTGGGTCATTCTGGTATTCCCAACTCATAAATGCTAACGACACAGTATATTTTAATGCTGGTAGTGGTTACGCTTATGAGTATGGCGATATTGAATTGTGGAAAAGCGATGGCACACAAGCGGGTACTGTCCAGGTTAAAGACATCAATCCAGGATTTATGAATAGTTCCAATCCTGGCTATTACACCTACGTCAACGGCACTCTCTATTTCTTTGCTGACGATGGCACTAACGGTAGAGAATTGTGGAAAAGCGATGGTACTAATGCTGGCACAGTGCTAGTTAAAGATATCAACTCAGGTTCCAGTAGTTCTAATTATGACAACAGTTATAATTCAGCTTCGACCCTGACCAACATCAACGGCATTCTCTATTTCTTTGCTGACGACGGCATCCACGGTCTTGAGTTGTGGAAAAGCGATGGCACCACTGCTGGTACTGTCCTGGTCAAAGACATCAACCCAGGAACTGGTAGTAGTAACAATGGCAGCAATATTTCCGACTTTTTCAACGTCGATGGTATCCTCTATTTTGCTGCTGATGACGGTACCCACGGTTTAGAGTTGTGGAAAAGCGATGGCACTACTGCTGGCACTGTCCTAGTCGAAGACATCAATCCTGGGTCTGGTAGTTCCAGTCCTGATAACTTGACTTACGTCAACGGCAAACTTTACTTCAGTGCCGATAACGGCATCAAAGGTAAAGAGTTGTGGGCATTGGACATTATCCCTCCTGTAGTCAGCCCGATTATCAGCATTACCGCCATCGATGCTAACGCTGCTGAAGCTGGTAGTAACCCAGCTATCTTCCGTATCAGCCGCACTGGCGATACCAGTACTGCGTTAACTGTCAAATATACTATTAGCGGCACTGCTAACAATGTTAGCGATTACAACCAACTTACCGAGACTGTCACCATTGCTGCTGGTGAATCATTTGTAGACCTTACCGTTATCCCAAAAGATGATATTTACAGGGAAGGCAGCGAAACAGTGACTCTGACTCTATTTGCCCAGCCTGACTATGCTGTAGATACATCTTACGTTGCCGCTAGTGCGATCGTTGCTGATGATGCTAGCACCGCAGTAGTAGGTCAACCATACCTAGTGAAGGATATTCTGCCTGGTAATGGTAGTTCTCTTTCTGATGGATTTGGCCCTCGACCCTCCGGTCTGACCAATGTCGGCGGTATCCTGTTTTTCACTGCTAATGACGGCACTAACGGTAGAGAATTGTGGAAGAGTAATGGTACTAATGCTGGTACTGTATTAGTCAAAAATATTAGCCCAGGAGCTGCTAGTAGCTTTGGAGATTACGACGGCTCTGGTTTGCTGAACAACATTAACGGCGTTCTCTATTTTGCAGCTAACGTTATAGGTGACGATGGTGTCTACATTTCTGATCAATTGTGGCAGAGCGATGGTACAGCAGACGGAACCTTTGCTATCCCAGTGTCTGGTGGTTATCTTTTTATTCGCTCTGACTTCAGTCAGGCCAAAGTTAACGATATTCTTTACTTCAACGCTTACGACAGCACCGACGGTGGAGGGTTGTGGAAAAGCGATGGTACTGCTGCTGGTACTGTCCTAGTTAAAAAAGACATCAGTCCTTACAACCTGACCAATGTCAACGGCACTCTCTATTTCGTTGCTAACGATGGTAACAACGAACAACAGTTGTGGAAAAGTGATGGCACGGAAGAAGGCACTGTCTTAGTTAAGGACTTCAATAGTGATTTATCTTTCGAGAATCTGACAAACGTTGACGGCACTCTGTTTTTCATTGTTGGCGATATCAACGGCTATCAGTTATGGAAAAGCGATGGTACAGAAGCGGGTACTGTCAGAGTCAAAGACATTAACCCAAAACCTAATTCAAACATTTCTGCTTTCTCCAACTTTACCAACTTCAATGACACCCTTTATTTCATTGTTGACGACGCTGCTTACGGTAAAGAATTGTGGAAAAGCGATGGTACAGAAGCAGGTACTGTCGTAGTCAAAGACATTAACCCAAGCTCTGCTATTTATTATGACGACGATAACACCACTAACCTGATTCAAGTCAACGATACTCTCTATTTCTTTGCTGATAACGGCATCAACGGTACAGAGTTGTGGAAAAGTGATGGTACAACTGCTGGTACCATCCTGGTCAAAGATATCAACCCAGGTTCTGGTAGTTCCACTAATTATTACATCCCTCCTGACAAGTTTGCTATCTCTTATAGCAATGAGCTGATTGATGTTAACGGCACTCTCTATTTCACGGCTAATGACGGCACCCACGGTATTGAATTGTGGAGGAGTGATGGTACTACAGAAGGTACTGTCCTGGTTCAAGATATTAACCCAGGCATCGGTAGTTCTGCCCCCTCCGACCTGACCCTTGTCAATGACACCCTCTATTTTAATGCTGACGATGGCATCCACAGTTTTGAGTTGTGGGCATTGAACGCAAACCCAACCCCAGTCGTTCCTACAGTTAGCATTACCGCCACCGATCGCAACGCCGTTGAAGCTGGCAATTACCCAGCCACCTTCCGTATCAGCCGCACTGGCAATATAGATACTGCTCTAGCTGTTAAATACACTATTAGCGGGAGTGCAAATAATGGTAGTGACTACACTCAACTTACGGGTATTGCTGGCATTGTCGCAGGTCAATCTTTTGTTGATATCACTATTAGCCCAGTGGATGATGGGTTAGCTGAGGGCAGTGAGACTGTGACTCTCACCCTTGATACAGGGGATGACTATAGCATAGATACATATCAAGTTCCTGTAAGTGTCACAATTATTGACCAATTCAATGTAATCAATGGTAATGGCAGCCGTGACCCCTTAACTGGTACTGATGGCAGCGATCGCATCATGTGCGGTACTGGTAGCAAAACAATTACGGGCGGTGCGGGTAATGATGAGTTTGTTTACACCAGCATTCGCGAAGTTGGTCATCGCATCACTGATTTTACTGTTGGTGAAGACAAAATTGTACTGACCCGGCTGCTTGATAGCCTTGTGGCTAGTGGTTACAACGGCAGCGATGCTATATCCGATGGTTATGTGCGACTGGTACAAGGTAGTACTGCTAATAGTACTATTGTGCAAATTGACCGTGATGGCACATTTGGTAATGCTGTCTTCAGACCATTCATTCAGTTAGACAACGTGACTCCACAACAGATGGATAACACCAATAACTTTGTGTTCTAAGTTTGTTCGCTGATGCTATTTGCTTGAGGCGATTTCTTGTGACTCGCCTTAAGGCATTTTTTACCTATTTTTAGCTTTGGGCTAACTAAGTATAATCTGCGTTAAAATTTCACATAAAGTGTATATTTTTAAAATTAAAATTCTAAGGCTATAACAAGTTGTTCCATAGCTGTTTGCAGGCTACTAACTTAGCATCTGCCAGCAAAGAGCGCAAAACCAAGCAGATACCCTGCCTAAGAGATAATGACTGAAGTACTCCAAATCGGCAACCGGACAATCAACGCTAGTGAACTGATTCCTTTATTAGCCAGTTACCAAATGCTGCCGCAATTGCTGCGGGAGTTAATTATTGACGAAGCGATCGCACCAATAGAGTGTACCCCAGAAGAAGTAGCCTACGCTCAAAAGCAGTTTTACACCGAAAAACAGTTGACACAAGAAGCCGACATTCAAGCATGGATGGCATATCATGGTCTGAGTGCCAGTCAATTAGAAACTCTGACTCTTCGTAAGTTAAAACTGGAAAAATTCAAGCAAGCTACTTGGGGTAACAAACTGGAATCCTATTTTTTTCAGTCCAAGGCAAAACTCGACAAAGTGATTTATTCACTGTTGCGAACCCAAGATATAGGCATTGCTCAAGAACTTTACTTCCGCATTCAGGCAAAAGAACAGTCTTTCGCAGATGTCGCACGGGAATATTCCCAAGGGCCAGAAGCCCAAACAGGTGGGTTAGTCGGGCCAATTGAATTGAATTCACTGCATCCAGCAATGGTGCAACTGCTTTCTAGCAGTCAACCAAATCAAGTTTTACCCCCGACTCGTATCGCTGAGTGGTTTGTGATTTTGCGATTGGAGAAATTTATCCCCGCACAACTAGACGAACCTATGAAAGTGCGCCTGATGAATGAACTATTTGAAACTTGGCTACAGGAACAAAGAAAGCAAATCGCGCCTTTGCCAACTGAATCGGACATAAACCAAGTTGCAAGTTAATAGATAGTCCTCAGTCCCCAACTAACTAAACTGCTGAGCATAAAACCGTGCATAGCGACGCTCAAGTGTTAATAATTCCTCATGTGTTCCCGATTCGACAACTTGTCCCTGTTCCAGTACTAAAATGCGATCGCATCGGCGCACTGTACTTAAACGATGGGCAATAATAAATACTGTTCGGTTCTGCATCAGTCTTTCCAGTGCTTCTTGTACTAGTGTTTCTGACTCAGAATCTAATGCAGATGTCGCCTCATCCAAAATCAAGATTTGCGGGTTAAGTAGAACAGCACGAGCGATCGCAATTCTTTGGCGTTGTCCACCCGATAAATTGACTCCCCGCTCACCTACCCAAGTCTGATATCCTTCGGGAAGTTGGGTAATAAACTGGTGGGCGTTAGCAATTTTCGCCGCTGCTGCAACTGCTTGCATATCAAAATTATCTTGTCCAAAAGCGATATTTTGGGCAATAGTTCCAGAAAACATGATAGTTTCTTGAGGAACAATCCCAATTTGTCGCCGCAGACTATGAAGGGTGACATCCCGAATATCCACGCCATCAACTAAGATTTGACCAGATGCCGCATCATAGAAGCGGGGCAAAAGATTTACAAATGTGGTTTTACCAGCACCAGATGCACCCACAAGAGCGATCGCTTCACCTGGTAATGCCGACAAACTGATATCTTTTAAAACGGGTTCACCCGGTTTGTAGGCAAAGGATACATGATGATATTCTACTTTGCCCAAGACTTGCGGTAAGGCGATCGCGTTGGGCTTTTCTATGACAGTTGGTTGAATTGCCATCAATTCAAAAACTCGGTCAACTGATGCTTCACCCTGCTTAAACTCGTTGTAATTGTTAGTAGTGTGACCAATGGGGTCAATTAACAATCCGGCGGCGGCCAGGTAGCTGAAAAACTCTCCCACTGTCATATTGCGTTGAGCAATTTGCCAGGCTCCCACCATGAGTAACGATAACGCACTCAAGGCTTCCAAAAATCCCACTATCGGAATTTGAATTGCTTTTAGCCTTTCTGCTGAGTATTTCGCTTGAAAACTACGTTCTGCCTCATAGCTAAACCGAGCAATTTCATAAATTTCCGCAGCAAAAGCTTGTACAAGACGGATACCGCTGAAAACTTCCGTGAGGATTGCCGATAAACCAGACACGCGATTTTGACTTTTAAGGGAATACTTGCGTAACCGTTCGCCAAACCAGCCAATTAAAATCCCCATGAGTGGTGCAACAATGACCGTGGCTAGTGTCAGTTGCCAATTCAGGTAAATCATGTAGATGGGAATTGCTACCAGCTGCAAAACGCAGGGGATAAAGTCGTGAAATACTTTATTTACCACTTCCCCAACCCGGTCAACATCTTCTGTGAGACGGTAAGATAAATCACCTGCCTTTGCCGTTTCAAAATAGCTTAAATCCAGCTTTTGGAGGTGGGTGTATACCTGCTTGCGGAGATTAAAAGCAACTCTCAAAGCAGCTTTCGCCATATAAATATCTTGTACAGACTGAAAAAAGCCGCGCACAAGAAACACCAAAGCTAAAATTCCAGCCAGTTGAGCGATCGCTACTACATTACCTTGTCCGAAGGGAGTTGCCAATTTACCCGCGAGATTAATCAAGGTTAACGTCGCTAGCACATATCCCAAGATGCCAACACATCCCTTAGCGATGTTTGACCACTGGGGTCGAATATAAGGTAGCAGTTGCCAGTAATTAGAACGGGTTTTCAAGCTGTAATGTCCACAAAAATATTTTCCTTTGTTTGACGCTATCAGCTTTTGCGTAGTTTCTCTACATATATATTGGGGATTGGGGACTGGGGATGAGGGAGTGTAGTAGAGGAGAGTTAAAACTTGAAGCTTCAGGCTCAAAGGCGCAAGTTTCAGGCTCAAAGGCGCAAGTTTCAGCCTCAAAGGCGCAAGTTTCAGCCTCAAAGGTGCAAGTTTCAGCTTCAAAGACTCAAGTTTCAGCCTCAGAACCTCAAGCTTCAAGTTCAAAGCCGCAAACTTCGACTTCAAAGGTGCAAACTCCAACCTCAAAGGCTAAACTTCCCTCTACAACACTCCCTTATCCCCAGTCTCTAGTACCCAGCTTCTAATACCCAGTCCCAATTTAATTAGTTTCTCTTACTTCCCAGCGAAATAGCCTTGGTAGTTGTGATAAATCTAAAGCGTAGTTACCAGTCCACAAGACAATTTCCAGAACCAACAAATAGCGTATCCATAGCAGTTCGCTTGCGGAACCCAAGAGTGTCAACCCCTCATACAACTGCCAGAGGCGATAAGGAAGGTACAAATAAGGAACCATCACCCACACTACGTTGTGAAACTGCCTTAGCGTTATAATCTCCGAAAGAATCTGCAACGCTAACATCACAAAGTACCAGCCAAGTACAATTAGCACAGAAGTGTAGCCCCATACACCCGACAAAACCATTATCGGTAGTGGCAGTAATACTCCCAGCACTTGCACCGTACCAAACCAGATTTTAAACCACCCTGGAAGCGGTTCTGGTAGACTGAATGGCTTCGCATGTCTCCATGCCCAACCCACTACAACTAAAAAAGATGTAGCAAGCAAGAAAAAAATCAGGTTTTCTAAGAACAGGTAAAGATTGATATTAGAAATCATGGGAATAAAATACTAAACCGTAAGTTCCCGTAGGGTAGGGTTTTCTTTCTTGAGTTTAAGAATCAAGTTTGACCTAATGGTCACAGATAATGATAAATTATTAAGCCCTTGACGCGATCGCAAACAAAAATAATACTCTACACCTTTGTGATTGCTTGGATTCAATCCGACCGTTATACAATACCTTCGCCAAAAAAAGAGAATGAAGAGATAGGGCTAATTTTTTGCATTGTCATTAATAGGGTTTCCAAATCGAGTTTAATTTCCGTGATGTCAAGTAGTTTTGGGGGTTGGAGTATTTTATGACCATCAGCCAAACAGCCGTGACTAATGCTGAAGGATAGACTGTTTCCTGCCATTACATTCTCTGCAACAATTCACTAAGTACAAGGAGATAATTATGAGTTCATCAAGTACAGATGCCGCCCCCATTTTAGGCATTGAACAAAATACCCAGAACTTTTTGCAAGCCCTCGCTGCTCAGGGAGGGCCGCCAATCTATACGCTGTCACCTGAAGATGCCCGAAACGTTCTGCGTGGCGCACAAGCGGGTGTAGTAGTAGATAAGCTGCCTGTAGATATTGAAGACCGAGTGATTCCAGGTAGTTCAAATGATGAGATTTCAATCCGCATTGTTCGCCCTCAAGGCAACACAGATACCCTTCCAGTTGTGGTGTATTTCCACGGCGGCGGTTGGGTACTGGGCGACAAAGATACGCACGATCGCCTGATTCGTGAAATTGCTAATGGTACAGAGGCGGCAGTTGTTTTCGTTAACTACACACCTTCACCAGAGGCTCGTTATCCAGTTGCAATTGAACAGGGATATGCAGCTACCAAATGGGTTGCTGAAAATAGCACAGCAATTAACGTCGATAGTTCGCACCTTGTGGTTGCCGGAGATAGTGTGGGTGGCAACGTAGCGGCGGCAGTTACCCTACTGGCGAAGGAACGGCAAACTCCAGCGATCGCCTTTCAAGTGCTGTTTTATCCAGTCACAGATGCAAATTTTGATACTCAGTCCTACACGCAATTTGCAGAAGGTATCTGGCTGACGCGAGAAGCGATGAAGTGGTTTTGGAACCAATATGCGCCGGATGAATCAGTACGGGCAGAACCAACCGCTTCTCCGTTGCAAGCATCAATCGAGCAGCTGCGAGGTTTACCGCCTGCACTGATCGTTACCGACGAGTTTGACGTACTGCGCGACGAAGGCGAGGCATACGCTCGCAAGCTTATGGAAGCAGGCGTTACAGTCACAGCAACACGCTATCTTGGCACGATTCATGATTTCGTAATGTTGAATGCGATCGCCGATACTCCTGCAACACGAGCTGCGATCGCCCAGGCAACCATGATGCTCCGAGATATTTTTGCAAAGTAACGTTTATGTGACTTGAAATTTTAGAGATATCTTCTCCCCTTGGGAGAGGACTCGCGCTTCGCTGCGCTAACGACGGGAACCGGAGCCACTCTGAGTCGCCTGCGGTGAGCAGTCCGTTGGGCGGCTAGCCTTCTCCTAGGGGAGACGCTACGCGTTGCTTTCTGCGGTACACAATTGCAGGCGAATTGCCATAAGTAAATTTACAGAAAAGATACTCAAATTTAAAACTTTAAATGTGGAATGTGCGATATGTTAATTAATACCCACAAATGCGATCGCGTATGTAATTATGCTGAATAAAAAAAGTTGTAGCTGGTGTAGCCAGGGATTTTTAGTGTTTGGTCTGACACTAGCACAACTTTCGACCGGAATTAGGGGGGAGAGTCTTGTCCTTGCCGATATTCAACCTGATAGTACATTGGGTAATGAAGCATCCCAGTTAAAACAAGGGGTTGATATTAATGGTGCAACAGGCGAGCTGATTAATGGTGGTGCAGTGCGAGGAGCAAACCTCTTCCACAGCTTCTCGGAATTTAACGTTGCAGATGGACAACTGGTCTACTTCTCCAACCCTACAGGAGTAGAAAATATCTTCACAAGAGTTATAGGGAATAGCCGTTCCGAGATTTTAGGAAAACTGGGAGTTTTGGGTAATGCCAATCTATTTTTAATTAACCCTAATGGCATTCTATTTGGACAAAATGCACAGTTAGATATTAATGGGTCATTTGTAGCGAGTACAGCGGACAGCTTAGTATTTGGTAATAACTTTGCCTTTAGCGCCAGTAATCCTCAAGCACTACCTCTGCTGACTATAAATGTACCCTTCGGTTTGCAATTTGGGGCAGCGCCAGGAAGTATTGTCAATCGCTCAATAACCACCGATACAAACGGTCAATTGATTGGTCTACAAGTCCCTTTGGCAAAAACTTTAGCACTCGTAGGTGGGGATATTGCACTAGAGGGAGGATACCTGACTGCCGAGAGTGGACGCATCGAGTTGGGTAGTGTTGCCACAAACAACCTCGTAAGAATTACCTCAAACGCTTATGGCTGGGCTTTAGATTACTCAGGTGTTACAAATTTCCGTGACATTAACCTATTTCAGGGAGCACAAGCCAGTATTACTGGAAATGGAGGTAATGCCATCCAAGTGCAGGGAAGGAACTTGACCTTCCGTGAAGGCGCTCAGCTTGTTGCTGATACCAATACAGCACTAGGAGGAAGTTTAATAGTGAATGCCTCTGAGTCCGTGGAATTAACTGGTACATCTGCTGATGCTCAGTTTCCTAGTGCCTTGTTGGCTAGAACTGGCGGTGCTGGTAATGCTGGAGACATCAATATCACCACAAAGCGATTGAATATAGGAAACACAGCAGGTATTTCAACTGCTACTTTAGATGCAGGAAATGCAGGTAATGTAACCGTGAATGCTTCTGAACTAGTGGAAGTGTCTGGAAGCAACGATGATACAGCAAGTTATTTAAATGCTGATGCCCAACCTAATTCTATAGGTAACGCTGGCAATGTCAGCATTACTACTAAACAGTTAATTGTACGTGATGGTGGTCAGGTAAGTTCTACTACTTTCGGTTCAGGAAATGGGGGAAATTTAACTGTCATTGCCTCTGATTTCGTTGATGTGATTGGGGTCAATCCCAGCGATACATTTAGCAGCACTTTGGCAACTCAGAGCGACCAAACAGCCACTGGATTTTCAGGTAATCTCAGAATTGAAACTCAAAAGCTTGCCATTCGAGACGGAGCCTTTGTCTCAGCCTCTAACCGCGGACAGGGACGGGGAGGTAAATTAGAAATCATTGCCACAAAGTCCGTTGAAGTTACTGGTGTCTCATTCCTAGTTGATTACCCCACCTATTTACAAATCGATGGACTAGGAAGAGGAGGCGCTGGCGACCTATTCATTACAACTCCTTCCCTGCTGGTAGATGATAGAGCCAGGATCAGCGTTGCTAGCATATTTGGTGAGGGTGGTAATATCTTCATTAACGCTGGAACCGTAATTTTAAACCACAATGCTGTCATCGAAAGTGATGCCGATCCTAGTGCTAAAGCTTTCCCTAAACCAGACATTACTATTGACAGCACCGCTAATGGTGGCAACACAATTATTAATGCAGATAATTTAGTGTTGGCGAATAATAGTTCGATCGTTGCTAATGCAGTCAAAGGTCAGGGAGGGAATATCCGTATTCGCGTTCAAGGATTTTTTGTATCTCCAGATAGTGTTATCTCTGCTAATTCTCAGCTTGGAATTGATGGAGTTGTAGAAATTAACAAACCCGATGCAGACCCTAGTCGTGGACTCGTCACTTTACCCACAAATCTAGTAGATGCATCCGGGCTGATTGCCCAAAACTGTTCAGTAGGTGGCGCTACAACTGCCCTTCAACAAAGCGAATTTGTAGTCACCGGACGAGGTGGTTTACCACCTAACCCCAGTGAGCCACTTACTAGTGATGCCATCTGGCAAGACTTGCAACCTCATGCTTTGTTGAATGAAAAATTGAGTAATTCTCAAGAAAAAGCAAGAATATCTCAACCACCTACAGCTATTGTGGAGGCTCAAGGATGGGTAATTGGTGCTGATGGAGATATCATCCTCGTAGCCCAAGCACCTACTGTAACTCCAAACAACTCCTCGCTAACACCTGTTAGTTGCCCAGTTGCCCAAAACTGACATATTGTAATTCTTACATGGCCAAAAAACAGCCTAGATTTTTTCCTAAAATTCTAACTTTGCTCCTTTGTGCGCTACTAGGTGTCAGTCTGTCTCTGTTGTTTGGATGGAGTAAAGTTACAGCCTCTGCTCAATCTCACCTTCAGAGCTTATCTCTCTACAAAGGCGACAGCTTAACAGAAAAATCAGGTTTTTACTCCCCTCCGCTTATAGGTGAGCAATTGAGGGAGTCAACATTGCACATATCGAACTCAGATTTAATTGAGCAAGGTAGAGAATTGTACCAAGCAGAGCGATTTGCTGAAGCTGTAACTATTTGGCAACAGGCACTCAAAGGGCATCAAGAAAATCCACTTGTAGAGGCGATGGTACTGAATTATCTCTCTCTGGCTTATCAGCAATTAGGACGGTGGCAACAGGCAACACAAGCAATTACCTCCAGTCTCAAGCTGACTCAAAACTCTAAAAACATCACCCAGCAAGCAAAACTGATCTTTGCCCAAGCTCTTAATACTCAAGGAAGTCTGCAATTAGCGCAAGGTCAAGCAGAACAGGCTCTGAATACTTGGCAGCAAGCAACTGCCGCTTACACCAAAGCAGGTTATGCTTCTGGCAGAATTGGCAGCTTGGTAAATCAGGCTCAGGCTCAACAGGCTTTAGGGCTTTACCTCCAAGCTCGTAAAACCTTAGCTGAGGTAGAACAAGCTCTAGAGAATCAGCCAGACCAGCAACTAAAGATTACAGGATTGCGTGGCCTGGGCAATATTTTGAGATTAGTGGGCGATTTAGGTAATTCCCGTAGGGTTTTACAGCAAAGCTTGGCAGCTATACAAGGTGCAGCTAACGTGTCAAAACAGGATATCAGCGCTACTCTCCTGAGCTTAGGTAACACTGCTCGTACCCAAGGAGATACAGAAGCTGCATTGGCATATTATCAACAAGCTGCTACAAACGCTTCTGCAATAATTACGCAGATTCAGGCGGAAGTTAATCAACTTAATCTATTGATAGCAACTAAACAATTACAAAAAGCTGAAAATCTGCGAAATCAACTCCAGCCTAAGTTTAACGACCTATCTCCCAGTCGCTCTACAATTTATGCACGAATTAACTTTGGCAAAAGTTTGGCAAAGGGAACTCAGGGACAAGGCGAATCTGCTAAATTACTCGCTACAGCAGTTCAACAAGCTAAAAGCTTAGGTGACCAACAAGCTGAATCTTATGCTTTGGGTTATCTAGGTGGACTGTATGAACAAAATCAGCAATGGTCAAACGCTCAAGAGTTAACGCAACAGGCTTTGCAACTAGCACAAGCTATTAACGCCCCAGATATTGCTTATCAATGGCAGTGGCAGCTAGGACGCATCTTAAAAGCAGAAGGGGCAATTAAGCCAGCAACCGCTGCTTATGAAGTTGCTTTTACAACACTCAAATCTTTGCGTAGTGACTTGGTGGCAATTAACTCTGACATCCAGTTTTCTTTTCGTGAGAGTGTCGAGCCTGTATATCGCGAATATGTGGAACTGCTCTTAAATCCAGGAGAAAACACAGAACCAAGTCAGAATAATATTAAACAAGCTCGTCAAGTCATTGAATCGCTACAACTAGCAGAACTCGACAACTTTTTCCGCTCGGCATGTCTGCAAGGACAGATTGTACCAATTGAGCAAATTGAACAGTCAGCAGCAGCTGTGATTTATCCTATCATCCTCAAAGACCGACTAGAAGTAATTGTGAGTTTGCCTCAGCAACCATTACATCACTACAGTACTAAAGTAGCTCAACAGGAAGTAGAAGAAGTATTGGAGCAACTGCGGCAAAATTTGGAAAAGCCTTACACAACACCGGAGGGCAAAGCTTTATCTACAAAAGTTTATGACTGGTTAATTCGCTCAATGGAAGCGGGACTGTCTCAAAGCCAGGTAAAAACGTTGGTGTTTGTGTTGGATGGTTCTCTGCGGAATATAGCGATCGCAGCCCTATATGATGGCAAACAGTATCTAGTAGAAAAATATAGCATCGCCCTCACACCAGGACTGGAATTATTAGGCCCTAAACCATTAAATAAAAGCAAGCTGAAAACCTTGGTGGCTGGACTGACAGAAGCACGGCATGGATATAGCCCACTACCAAATGTTAGTGATGAATTAAAGGCAATTGAGTCGGAAGTACCTAGTGAAATTCTCCTAAATCAGACATTTACCAGTTCAGCATTACGAAAACAAATCGACTCACTCCCCTTTTCTGTGGTGCATTTGGCAACTCACGGTCAATTTAGTTCCAATGCGGATGAAACCTTTGTCTTGGCTTGGGATAAGCCAGTAAAAGTCAACGAATTGAAAGATTTGCTTCGCAGCAGAAACCAAACTAAACCTGAGCCGATTGAATTACTTGTCCTCAGTGCCTGTGAAACTGCTGAGGGAGACAAACGAGCAGCTCTAGGATTAGCTGGAGTGGCAATACAAGCAGGCGCACGCAGTACCTTGGCTTCTCTTTGGAGTGTAGATGATGCATCTGGTACTCAGCTGATTAGTAAATTTTACCAGGAGTTAGCGACTAAGAAAGTAACGAAGGCAGAAGCACTGCGCCAAGCTCAACTCTCACTGTTAAAAGACCCAGATTACCGACATCCTGTGCATTGGGCACCTTACATCTTACTAGGAAATTGGCTTTAGTGCGTGCAAGGGATGCGATCGCCATCATTAATTTAGAGAAATCCAACTAAATTGTTATGATTGCCTAAATATAATCCGAACAAGCACAAGTGCCGCGTAATGATATTGACCGTATTAGAGAGAAAATTCGGCTTCGCCAGTATGACATGTCAGCCCATGCAATGGAAGAGATGGCTGAGGATATGCTGACTATCTTGGATGTGGAAGAAGCTGTTTTAAATGGTCAAGTCATTCGGGTTGAAAAAGATGACCCGAGAGGCACAAATATGTAGTAGTAGGGACTGCACTGGATCGACACATTCTGCCAAGGAGAGATGCTTACGCGAACGTCACTAACGCAACCGACGGAAACTGCCAGGACTGCGACTACCTCACCGCGTCTTCTTCAACGCCACAGCTAGCTTTTTATTAACTCAGCAAATTTTTTCTTTTTTATTTTCCAAACCCCTGCATAAATTCCAAAACCTCAACGTGTAACTCAGCAAGGAGTTCAAAAGCTAACGCCAAACTCCACTACACAAAAACTTTACTCGTTAAGGATAAATTGAAATGCCTACATACACAGGTGACAATTCTAACAACTTATTCATAGTCGTCGAAGATGGTCAACCTTGGGTACTCTCCGGCAAAGCAGGCGATGATAACTTATCTGGTGCATCTCAGAACGACACAATTTATGGTGATGAAGGTAACGACGTACTCCAAGGAGGTGCTGGCAACGACACAATAGTTGGTGGAACAGGCAGTGACAGTATATATGGTGGCATTGGCGATGATACTTTGATAGATACAGATGGCAATGTCGATGGTGGTGCTGGCACTGACACTTTAGTAGCAAACTACAGTCAATTGAATAATGGTGCTGGTATTGACGTAGGATATTTGGGACAAAATGTCATCTTCAGTCGCCTCACTGGTACTGGCGTACTTGGTTTTAGCAATGTTGAGCGATTTGAAATCACAGGCACACAGTATGCAGATGTACTGCGTGGTGCTGCTGGTAATGACATCCTCAAAGGTGGTGCTGGCAATGATATTGTCAATGGCGGTGCTGGTAATGATAGCCTTTATGGTGAGGCTGGCGATGACACACTAGTTGGTGGTGCTGGTTATGACATGCTCTCTGGTGGCGATGGTAATGATAATTTAAATGATACAGATGGCACTGTTGATGGTGGTGCAGGCATCGACACTTTAGTAGCAGACTACAGCCAATTGAATAATGGTGCTGGTGTGGATGTAGGATATAACGGACAAAATGTCATCTTCAGTCGCCTCACTGGTACTGGCATACTTGGTTACAGCAATGTTGAGCGGTTTGAAATCACAGGCACGCAATATGCAGATGTGTTGCGTGGTGGTGCTAGCAATGACATTCTCAAAGGAGGCGCTGGCAATGATTTCGTCAGTGGCGGTGCTGGTAATGATAGCCTCTATGGTGAGGCT
Organism: Dendronalium sp. ChiSLP03b; assembly: GCF_034531165.2. Classification (NCBI taxonomy): domain Bacteria; kingdom Bacillati; phylum Cyanobacteriota; class Cyanophyceae; order Nostocales; family Nostocaceae; genus Dendronalium; species Dendronalium sp. ChiSLP03b. The sequence goes on from NZ_JAVRBR020000012.1 coordinate 43,654, forward strand.
GGCGATGACAGCATCGAAGGTAATGATGGCAACGATGTGATTTATGGCGACTCGCCGAATGTTGTTTTCTCCGGCTCCGCAAAAGACACTGTTTATGGTGGCAACGGCAATGATACGATTTTCGGCGGTCAAGACAATGACTATATCGATGGTGGGGTTGGTGATGACAGCCTCGATGGTGGGGTTGGTGATGACATCGTTGAGGGTGGTGCTGGCTACGATTATCTTTATGGTGGAGATGGTAACGACACTCTCATAGATGCAGATGGTTATCTTGATGGTGGTGCAGGCACTGATACGCTACTAATAAGCTACAACCAGTTCAACAATGGCGCTGGTATTGATGTCCAACAAAATACTATTCTCAGTCGCCAAACTGGTAGTGTGTTAGTCAACTACAGCAATATTGAACGGTTAGACGTAGCAGGCACACAGTATGCCGATGTACTGCGTGGTGGTGCTGGTAATGACATCCTAAAAGGTAGTGCTGGCAATGATGCACTCAGTGGCGGTGCTAGTAACGATTATCTCTATGGTGAGTCTGGTAATGATACCCTCAGTGGTGATGCTGGCTTTGACTATCTGTATGGTGGCGATGGCGATGATACTTTAATTGACACAGATGGTTCTGTCGATGGTGGTACAGGTACTGACACGTTAGTAGCAGACTACAGCCAATTGAATAATGGTGCTGGTGTCGATGTGGGATACAACGGACAAAATACCATCTTCAGCCGCCTCACTGGAAATTCTGTACTCAATTACAGCAATATTGAGCGCTTGAACATCACGGGTACACAATATGCTGATGTGCTGCGAGGTGGCGCTGGTGATGACATCCTTAAAGGTGCTGCTGGTAACGATGCTTACGCTGCCGGAGCAGGTAATGATACTGTGATTGATACAGATGGTTCTGTCGATGGTGGTATAGGCACTGATACTCTAGTGGCAGACTACAGCGCGTTAAATGGTGCTGGTATTGATGTGCAACAAAATGCTATTCTCAGCCGCCAAACTGGTAATACTTTACTCAGTCATGTCAATATTGAACGATTTGACATCACAGGTACACAGTATGCTGATGTGCTGCGTGGTGGTGCTGGCGACGACATCCTTAAAGGTGGAACTGGTGATGATATTGTCAGTGGTGGAACAGGCTATGACACGCTCTCTGGTGGAGATGGCAATGATACTTTAACTGATATAGATGGTAGTGTTGACGGTGGTACAGGTATTGACACTTTAGTAGCAGACTACAGTCAGTTCAACAGTAGTGCTGTTGTTGACATGGAGTACCAGGGACAAAATACAATTTTCAACCTGCAAACTGGTGCTAAACTACTCACCTACAGCAATATTGAGCGGTTAGATATTACAGGTACGCAATACGCCGATGTACTGCGTGGTAACGCTGGCAATGACATCCTTAAAGGTGGTGCTGGCAATGATATTGTCAATGGCGGTGCTGGTAATGATGCTCTCATTGGCGGGGCTGGTTATGACACGCTCTCTGGTGGAGATGGCAATGATACTTTGACTGATATAGATGGTAATGTTGACGGTGGTGTAGGTACTGACACCCTCATAGCAGACTACAGCTTATTCAACAATGGTGCTGGTATTCACGTTGGATACCAAGGACAAAATGCTATCTACAGCCGCGTAAATGGTAGCGTTGTACTCAACTACAGCAATATTGAGCAGCTTGACATCACAGGCACACAATATACTGATGTTTTCGAGGGTGGCGCTGGCAATGACAACTTCAAAGGCGGTGCTGGCTATGATGAACTCAACGGCGCTGCTGGTAATGATGTTCTCGTTGGTGGTGCTGGTAATGATATCCTTACTGGTGGTGTTGGTGCAGATAAATTTGTGTTCAATTCTAAGCTAGAAGGCTTAGATGTTATCAAAGACTTCAATCGCCAGGAAAGTGACAAGATTCAGATTTCTAAAGTTGGATTTGGTGTTACTGACATCAGTGGTTTTAGCTACAACGATGCTACTGGTGGCCTGTTCTTCCAAGGCGCTCAATTTGCTACCCTTGAGAATAAACCTACTGGTTTCGCTGTTAGTTCAGACATCCAGCTTGTTTAGAAATTAGTCTGACAAGTTCATAATTTAAAGCTTTGCAACTACACCCAGTGATTTGAATCTCTGGGTGTAGTGGCGTAACCGGACTAAAAAAATGCATTAATAAACCACAGAGGCGAGGCAGTGCGTTGGGCGGCTTTGCCGACTTGAAGCAACTGCCGTGCAGAGAACACAAACAGAAAAGAAGATTGCTACTATAATACGGTGCGTTAGGCGCTTTGATAGTTTTTCCTCATGATAAATCATATCGAAAATATGCGCCTAACACACCCTATAGGAATTTTATTTTTACTTTATAAATAACCTCTAAATGTGGGCTTGTACTATTTCACAAAGTCTGTGATTTAGGTGTACAGCAAGGAACAATACCGACAGAAGCAGAGTTATCTAAATTAACTTGTTTGAGTAGCTCTATCCAAGCTGATGCTATTTCTGGATCTTCGCGTTTACTACTTTGCATCTGTTCTCCTAAAGTAGTTAAGGCATCGTACCAGATTCCATTTTGGGCAAAAACAGCAGCACGTTCTAGGGGAGTCTTAGCTGTTTGAAGTTGCTTTTGTAGCTTTGGTTCTAAAGCAATTCGTGTCACTGAACCACGAACATAAACAGAGGCAGAGGGCTTATCTGAATCGCAATAAATAGAAAAAGTCCAGCGATAAGATTTGCCAACTTCTAGAGCTGCTGTAGGCGGTACAGCAACGCTGATAATTCCCGCCGCTGTTTCTGGTGGATTAAATTTTGTCTGATAAACATAATTATCTGTGTCATCCTGTATGACAAACTCTACAGGAACTTTCGGAGTTAATTTGTCAGACACCAAAAACCAAAATGTTGGGTTTTGAGATATTGACTGTCCCCAAACTGACTCTTTTGTTCCTGTCTTCGTTATGGGTACTAAAGCTGTAAGCGTTTCATACTGCTTACACGGGCCACGACTACCTCCACCTCTACGCCGTCCTCTGGGTTCTCCTGGTTTTTCTACTGCAACTGGTGCAACATACCGTACTTTAGCGGTTGATGTTGGCGTTTGTGCCAGCCCATATTGCCAATTGCCAGGGAAGTTAATAATACTTAGAGTCAATGCGGTGGTGAGGGTAGCGGTTTTTAACCGGAGTACCTTGTTCATAGCTAATATCAATCAATTTGCATTCAACATACGTAATTTCTACGAACAGTTAATAACTATAAGTTACAAAAAATTTCTGTTCCTATCTCCTTATACACTCTCTATAACTAAGATTTCTGAGCTTTATAAAAACTTTTATTTGTGTAGATAATATAACTGCCTGTGACTAATAATGAGAATATCGGTGGTACTAGGGGCACCCAGCCACCTTGAGTTAATAAAAGCAAACAAAGTCCATATAGTGTGCTTGTTGCTATAAATACAGCAATACTTAGGTAAGCTATTCTGCGAAAACACCAAGCAAGTAGACCGCCTGTCAAAGACCAACTCCAAATCCAGCAGATTTCACCCCATTGAGGCCAAACCCATAAAAACGGTCTTTGGTCTAAAGCAGCACTGAGAATTTGGCTTACCATCTGTGCTTGAATGAGTATGCCTGGTACAATATCTGAAGGCCCTGCACCATAGGGTGTAGACCAGTAATCGCTACTACTATTACTGGTGACTCCAATAAGAATAATTCGGTCTTTGACGGCATTGGGATTGACCTGTCCGTTGAGGACTTGGGTAAGGGTGACTTGGCGAGCGATCGCTTGCACAGTTGGCGAGGTACGATAATTAAGTAAAAGTTGAGTACCTTGTGCATCCACTGTCTGATAACCGCCAGTCCGGTTTTGCAAGCGCGGAAAAATTTTATTCCCCAACTGTAAATCCCATTCCGGCGTAAACTTGGCTGTAATTCCTTTGGCTTGCAGATAACGAAATGCCAATTGCACGCTGAATGCATAACTAGAAGTGCAAGACGATGAAACAGGATTTGGAGTCATTGCCAAGAGGTGACGGCGCAACACACTGTCGTTATCTTCCACAAAATCACTAAAACCCAGTCTTGCTTCTGGTATTTCTGGTGGAGGTGCAATGCCTGTAGGATCGTATTGTGGATCGGCACGTTTGCAAATGGCAATTAAGCGATCGCTTCGTTGCATCCGCTTGACTAATTCTGGCTGGTTGGAACTTACTGGATAATCTCGGTATATATCTAGACCAATAGCTTGGGGTTGGTATTGTTCCAGTTTTGCCAGCAGTAAGTTCAGATACTTGTCTGAAAGCGAACCTCGCCGCGGTTCTTGTCCTTGAGCTTGTATATCTTCGTCTGTAACACTGACGACAAGCAACCGCGGATCTGGTTCTTGGGCTGGGCGCGATCGCATTAACTGGTCGAATGCTTGAATCTCTACAGTTTGTAATCCACCAAGCAACCGTATTAATACTATAATCAAAGTAACAAATACGCCACTTACTAATACTACTGGCAATTGCTGATAGTTGAGTTGTGGCAGGTGGATGCTCATCTGACCACACAAATCCTGCCAGCTTGGCGGCATCTCTGCTGGATTCTGGCAAATTACAGGTAACCAAGTAGCACAAGGAAAGTTTTCCTCTAGAGGTTGTAACTTTTCTCTACTCTCCCGGACTGCTGCGTATAAGGATTGCCCGCGGGAAAAAGCTGTTAGGAAATGTTTGAGAAATTCCTGTGCTATCTTGTCAGGGACAGGTTCTCGCATCACAATTACTTGAGGCAAATGCAAATCGGCTAAATCTCGCGCTAGTCCTAAACCATCACAAGAGTTAAAAATTGCTAGCTGCAAACCCTGAGCGATCGCTTTTTGCAACCCATACTTCAACCGATCGATTGTTAAAGTTTGAGTTGGATTTAGTTGTATTTGTCCTTTGCCTTTGCTAGAACTATGTCCTGCAAAAAAGAGAATATCCCAACCAGATTCCCACAATTGTTCAGTTAAGTCGCAGCTATTTGGTTCAACTAAAAATTTGAGTTCTGTATTGGGTAGTTGCTTTAGTAAACATTGGTCTTTTTCAACATCAATTTTTTGGCGATCGCCTAAAATTGCTAAAATCCTGACTTTGCCTTTGTGCTTGCTAGTAATTGCTTTAATCGAGCGGGCATACTCTGGAGGACTAAGGGCAATTTCTGCTTGAGGATAATCTGTAAAAAAATGCCACAAACACCAAGGAAGTCTTAAAACTTCATTGGAATCGGCTGTAATTATGCAGCGAATTTCATCTGTAGGCGTAAGTTGAGTACGTAGCTTTCGGTCAATATTGAGAAATGGTGCGCTATTCAGCCATGTGTTAATGCCCTGTTGTAATTCTTGGCAGAGGTCGTTAAACTCTGTTTGAGAAATATGAGTAACATCATCTTCATCAATTTCAAATTCAGAAATATGGTTACTACGCCAACCTAAACTTGCATACAGTACTTCATACAGCACTTGCCAACGTTGATAAAGACTCTGTAGTTGTGGTGCAGCAGGTAACCCCCCTGTAAATTGCATTGGCGTGGGTGTATCTGTTTGCCAAAGTTGAGCTGCGATCGTGGAAAACCCTTGCTGCAAGTTTCCTTTGCCTAAGTTCAGGACGATCAGTTTACTCATGGCTTTTGCACTAATTCTAATTCTCGATCTAAAGTTACCCAATAGGGATGTATAACCTCAGAATAATCCTGATATTGCTAAACTTACATTTGGCGTTCCTCTGTTTTTACTTTTTTACTCATAAAAAATGTTACCAGAAGCAGCATTATATCCTTGTAATTTTGATGATACACTTTATCCATTAATTTAATATAAATATAAGAATTTATTCATTGTAATTAAAGTGTTGAATTATTCACAAGTAGCGAGGTTAGAAATACTGACTAGTTTTGAAGATAACTATCCTAATTGTTGCCGCTTACAAACACGATCGCTTCGGCTCACAAACAAGCCGATTTTCTGCTCAAATTAAGGTTCTTGTCAGCTTTTGGCGATCGTTGAAAGTTACGCACTTTAAGGCAGAAGGCAGAAGGCAGACGGCAGAAGGTTTTAAGACGTTTTGTTATCCGAGCGTGGGACTTGTGACTAAGACGGGCGATCGCTTACGGCTTTGTTGTGATGCAGATGTCCTATAATCCTTGCACTGCTTCAATTGTGGGAATTTTTCCTTCTTCCTCCTTCTGCCCTCTGCCTTCCCTCAACCAATATCGCCAAAAGTTGCCAAGACCTCAAATTAAATGCAACACCAGACATACTGTCCCAGTACTGAATGGCACTAAGAAAAGCGCAAATCCTTAATTTGGTTGGCTTTTGGGTGTAAGGGTGTAGGGGTGTAGGGGTGTAGGGGTGTAAGGAAAAGAATTAAAACCAACTAATCAGACTCGCAAAGCAACACTCTTCCCCTACACCCCACACCCCTATACTCCTACACCCAGCCATAGCAAGAGTTTCACGTTTTCTTAGTGACATTCGTCCCAGTACTTGTTCTAAATCTTTTACGTTAGATTGTCTGACAAAGCTCTTCACTTCAACAACAATTCTTTGAAATCCCTTCTCAGCACTGATAAGGCGTTCTATTCCCAAATCAGCCGATAAGCTCTTTTTCCATTTTAAGTCACGATAGGAGTTCAGTCAGGGCGATCGCTTTCTACCCTGACTGTACTGAAGGACGTAGGTTTACCAGGAGGCGGTGGTTGGCCAGATAGCAAAGGTTATTCCTGGACTTTGCATGTTGACAAACATCGTCTGACCATCTGGGGAGAAGCAGACCCCGGCGAACTCTGATGTATTGAGGGCATTCTTGGCAAACTTATAAAGACTGCCACTGGAAGTGATGCCCAGAATGTAATCCGTTCCATCCCCATCTTCACAGAGGAAGATATCCCGGTTGGGGAAAACTATAATATTGTCTGGATTGTCTAGCACACCAGAATTATTGGGTTCAATATAGAGATCAACAGTATTATTAGTAGGCGAATAACGCCAGATCTGCCCATCTCCAGAACTACCCCCACTCTTGCAAGTGAAGTAGACATAACCACTGCCATAAAAGATGCCTTCCCCCCCTGAAAACCTGGCGGCACCATTGTTATAACCTTGTGTCCTGACGGTATCAGTGGCGGGATCGGGAGTGTTAATCTGTACCCATTCCACCGCCTTAGGCGTATTTTTTGGGAAACCTGTTGCCGTGTTGATTCCAGGCGACCCCGTAATCTTTAAGGCGTATAGCGAGCCGCCAGCATTCAGGTTGTTGCTTTGGTTGGGAATGAAGCGGTAGAACAGTCCGTTCCCCTGGTCTTCCGTCATGTAGATATACCCTGTGTTGGGGTCTACAGCGGCAGCCTCGTGATTAAAACGCCCCATTGCTGTTAGTGGAGCGGGGGTAACAAAAGTATTTGCGCTACTTGGAACTTCAAAAACATAGCCATGCTTCTTGTTGTTATTGGTTTCAAAGGTTTCTTCACAGCTTAACCATGACCCTGAAGGTGTAGGGCCACCAGCACAATTGCGAATAGTTCCCGCTAGGACTCCCCGATGGCTTACCAAGGTGCGGGAAGAATTAACAACCAATTTAGTGCAACCGCCCCTCGCATTTGAGTTGTACTTACTGCCAGTAGGAGCGCCCAGACCATTGCTAGAAGTGGGAGTGAGTTCGTGGTTGCGAATTAGAATCGTATTACCATTAGATCCTGCAAAAGCACCCATACCATCGTGACCACCGGGTACTTTGTAACCATCATTCATCGTTTGACCTGTTTCGGACAGTCTGCGGTAAGTGAATCCAGCTGGCAAATCTAATACTCCGTTGGGGTCGGCTACTAAATTGCCGTAGGGGCCCGCAGCGATCGCGGGTTTAGCATAGAATGCTTGCAAAGGAGATAGAAGGACAGCACCTGTAGCCGATGCCCCTGCTAGGGTAAAAAACTGACGTCTCGATAGATTCAATGTAAACTCCCTAATGTTTTGGATGAGGCTTAATTGGTTGCAAATGGCCAGCCTCAATTATCTAGGAGGAGCAGTTTTTTTAAATTAATAATAGGTTAAAAAAAGATTATTCAAGGCATTAAATTAATGTAGAAAATATACAAATTTCTAATTACTAAATACTGTACCAAATAGCTGATCTAGTAATTTGAAAATTGCAAAAAACATCGGTGGGTAGAATGCTTACTTAGTAAGGTTTTCAGCCTTAGCAACTGTCTTGTGAGCTTAATTTTGATATTAAGGAAAGTTGCGATCGCAAAATGCGGAATATAGGTTCAATACCTGAAAGCATTACTATATCCGGGTTATGGGAAATCCCAATATTTTAAAACTAACCTGCGGAATGTGAGATTAACAGAGCATTGAGAAATACACTTGGATTGTAGTCAGAGCTAATACTGGATACTTAACTTTCAAAGTCTTCTGTGAAGCTCAAATCATCTAGTTCAACCTGAAGACTAAATTTTGTGTTCAACGGACATTTGAACCGCTTCAGTTGGATGGAGTTATCTGCTTCCCGTGCTTCGACTAACTGGACAGTTTGCCCTGATGCTGAAATCAGCGATAATCTGATATTGGCAGGTAAATGACGATCGCGATCGCTGGGATAAAGTTGAGTGCGAATCCCGACTCTGCCATCTGCCTCGGCTGTTAACGTCAGCATCAGTACTACGGTTTGAGTGCCTAAGTTAATTACCTTTACCCGTCTGATTTGTTCAACCGACTCGCTAACCTCTCGAAAGCTGAAGGCAAAATCTGGCTGTGCTCCAAAAAGCGTTTCAATTGTTTGCCAGCTATCTGCAACAATGTTCTGGAACCATTGGCGCAAGTTGACAGTTAGAGTGGTTGGACTTCTGCGTTGTTGCCATTCTTCTCTCTGTAGTAAAGCTCCCCAAAGTTCAAACGGCAATTCCAGGCGAGGATTAGTAATTGTAGGGTTGGCTAAACGCTGCAACAGGCTTTCAACTTGAGTATCTGATAAAGCAGGGAGTGGAGCTAAAGCTGCTTGTGTTGGTTCGTCAGGATACAGTTGACGTACTACCCAAAGTACGTTTAAGTCTTCAACCATCTGATTGGCATCTAAACAGTAGGTGCGTTCTTGAGAATCGTAACTACCTTGATTTTTCAATTGTTCGTGGGTGGTATAGCCCCAGATTCGCATCCACTCACCATCAGGATTGACTTGCACTGCTAGATAATAATCTCCTACCCAGTTAGGAATATCTACCCATTCTTGAGGCACGTAAAATTCTCTGGTTTCCAAAGTCTTGTCTGGAATCAGAATCAGACGCTTTGTATCTATATGTATGGCAGTTCCGTTGACCACTTCCCAAGAATTGAGCAGCGCACTGACATCAGTCCTCACAGATGCTTCTGGAGCATATTCTGCTTGCAGCCAAGGCAAAAAGGTGCTGAGGCAAACTTGATTGAGATAAGCATTCCAACGACCACGGAGGCTGACACAGGATTGGCTCCCTTGCCAAGACTGGTCTTGAATCTCTGGGGAAACCTCTAACCATAATTGAGTTGGCGGAACACACGAAAAAGACATGACTACTGCTCCTGGGTGGTGTTATCGTTCGGATTACTGAAATAACTCAGCAACCATTCCTCTAAAACAGCACTAACATGTTTAACCACGTTGGAAGTTGGAGAAATATGCATTGTCTCCTGGCTCCACCTAACAAGTGTTAATAGTAAAGATTCTCTGACCTTAGCCAGTCGGCGGGAAACTTGATACTGTTGAATTTGCAGTTGTTTGGCGATTTGCTGTTGGGTAAGTCCTTGCTGATAATATAGTTGCATCAATTGCTGCGATTGTGGCTCAAGTTGGGCGATCGCATCTATTAAAACTGTTTTAATTTTGATTTCTTGATTTTTTTGAGTTTCTGTTTCTTCACGTTCAATCAAGTTTGCTAGTAAAGATTCATTGGTATCTGGCAAATCATCTTGTAATTCACCTTCTGTTTGTCCTGGTCTGGATACATTAAGAGATGCAACTACTGGATACAAATAAGAACGTGCTTGTTTGGAGCAAAACAACAGCCACTTTTCTAAGGTTTGGGAATTACATTCTTGTCCTGGCGGTTTGAGCTGAGTGAGGCGATCGCTATTATATAGTTGAGCAATTACCTTCCAAGTATCTTCGTCAGGTCGTTGCAACTTGCGAATTTCTGGGGATTTTGTGAGAATATAACCTTTTTCAAAACACGCCCAAGCTAAAAGATAGGAAGCAATAATTTCAGGTGTTAGCCCAGCACTTTGCAAAGATTCCTGTAGTTGCTTGCGGCTTAATTTCAGCAGTAACGCCCAATCATTAGAAAAATCGATTTCTTGTTTTTGGCGTAAAGCATCGCGAATAATATTACCAAAAGCTACATTACTATAACTTTTAAGGCTGCCATTTTGGTCAGGGTCGCAGCCTTTTAATATTTTCGGAACTTCTGCGATCGCCAACTGAAAACAGTCAGACAATTTACAATGCACGCTGCCAAATTGGGGAATTGTTCTTTGTGTCGCCCAATAACAGGTTTCTTGTAAATAAGCAGACAAATGTCCCTCAGCTAGAGAGTTTGGCTGAGTTTGCCAGGACTTGTGCCAATAAATTGCCCAAAACTTTTCTGAGTTTTTCGTTTCTGGTATCTGTAGCAAGCAATTCTGGATGCTGCGGCGTAGTTTCGCATCATATACCCAACTCTGGACGCTATCAAACTCAAATTTTAGGAAGGTTGAAAAAACTTCATAAATGCTTTGGCGAGGACGCATGAATTACTAACTAGGTGTGGAAAAATATCTGAGGGACATTATACGTCCCATATTTCAGGTGGTATAAATCCTTGACCAAATTATGGTACATAAAGATAAATCATTTATTGTCAAGAAGACTTATCTCTTAAAAAGATTATCACCCATTGTATCAAACAAACTTAGAAAATCAACTAATAGAAGCTGAATTATTATGTGTTTACCATTCCATTTATGGAGAGAAAATAAAATTAACCGATTTTAACAACTAGAGTTAACTAGTAATAATTACCCCTTTTTTCCTCTGTGTCTTTGGCATTCCAGTTACTTCAACGGGGTGAAGCTGCTTCTGGTGCATCCGCTACATGTCGCTAACAGCAGTTGCCACTTAGGTCGGGGAATTTGCCAGCACCAACTCACGTTTGCGCGTTTACCTTTATTAAATATTCAGTGCATTTTTGAGAAAATTACTATCACATGAAGTTAAAACAATGTATGATTTGAATTTACTATGAAAGTAAAAAATAAATTTGAAAAGTATGTAAAGAAAATAAAAATTATTATTAATTATTATTGCGATTAACAGGATGTTGCTATCAAGACTCACAAGTTCCTCAAAATTACCTTCTAATTTGAACGTAGAGATGCTGTCTCATGAGTGATGAGAACTACCTAGAGCTATCAGTTTAAAAATGGATGAGTCGCAAAATTGGGGTGCTCCCGTTAACCGAAAAGTATTTGGATTCATTTTGCTCTCATCCTTGGGAGGTTCTAATTATGACTATTAGATTTCGCAACCGCACTGAAGCAGGTCAGATGTTAGCAAAACATCTCACAGCTTACGCTAACCGTGAAGATGTATTAGTCTTAGGTTTGCCCCGTGGTGGTGTACCAGTAGCATTTGAAGTCGCAAAAGAACTAAATGTACCACTGGATATTTGTTTGGTGAGAAAACTTGGTGTCCCGACTCACAAAGAATTGGCGATGGGCGCGATCGCCTCTGGGGGCGTTCGGGTGTTAAATTACGAAGTTGTCAGTTGGTTGGGCATCTCCAGTCATACGATTGATGAAGTAGCTGCCAAAGAATTGCGGGAATTACAGCGTCGCGATCGCGCCTATCGCGGCGAGAAACCCCAACCAGAGGTTAAAAATCGCACCGTAATTTTAGTAGATGACGGTATTGCCACGAGTTCAACCATGCGTGCTGCCATTGCCGTACTACGGGCACAGCAAGCTCAGCGGATTGTTGTTGCAGTTCCAGTCGCACCACCCGCAACTTGCGAACAGTTACGCACTGAAGTAGACGAAGTAATTTGTTTGACAGCACCAGAGCCGTTATATGCGATCGGTCTTTGGTATGAAGAGTTCTCGCAAACCAGCGACGAAGAAGTACGCGACCTGTTGGCAAGGGGTCAGCTTTTATCAATGACCAATGACCATTGACGAACCTTGGTAGAGTAAAAATATCAGAAAAATATGAAGTCGCCAGACTTTCACGGCAAAACATGGGCAGTATTTGGGAAATCGATTTTTACTCCCGTCCAATTTTGGACGAAAATCAAAAAAAAGTTTGGGAAGTCTTAATTTGCGAAAGCCCCTTGAATGTTGAGACCAGAACAGATTCTTTATTTCGTTATGCTCAATATTGTTCCAGTACCCAGGTAAATTCGGGTTGGTTGCGGACAGCATTGCAAGAGGCGATCGCTAAAGCGGGAGAAGCACCAATCAAAATTCGCTTTTTCCGTCGCCAAATGAACAACATGATTACTAAAGCCTGTCAAGATGCGGGTATCCCCGCCCAACCTAGCCGCCGCACTTTGTTTCTCAATCAATGGCTGAAACAGCGGATGGAGGAAGTCTATCCTCAAGAACCTGGGTATCAAGGAGGGACTAATCCCTCGGTGCGCTTAGAAAGACCCTTACCCCAACGTTTACCAGATGCTTTGGAAGGAAAACAGTGGGTATTTGTCACTTTACAAGCTGCGGATTTTGCAGAAATGACAGAGTGGGAAATTGGTTTCGGCGAGGCATTTCCCCTAGAGTTGGCACAAGTATCGCCCGAAACCCGCATTCCTGGAGTTTTGATTTTCTCTCCTAGGGCATTACCCATAGCGGGTTGGATGTCAGGTTTAGAGTTGGCTTTTTTGAAGTTTGACACTAGCCAAGGGGAGAGATTAGTTTTAGAAACAGGTGCTACTGAAAGTTGGATTTTGGCTAATATCAAAAATCCCCAAACCCTAGCGGAAGCCAAAGGTTTTGAAGAAGCTAAACAACAAGCCAATGGAGTGCATTTTATCGGGGTGCAATCCGATCCCCAAGCAGAATCTTTTGCTGGTTTTTGGCTGCTGCAAGAGGTGAATCTGCCGTAAAGTATATATAAAGAAGGGATAAGAAAGGATAAAGGATAAAGGCTAAAACAAGAAAAAGGGGATACAAGCTGCTGAATTTATTCATAGGTTTGCTTCATACTTCATCCTTTATCCTTCTACTGAGACACTCTGATACAAAATTTATGATTTTGGGATAATTCTCTGCGTCCATGACATGCGGATAGACACCAATGATTTGGGATAATTATCTGCGTCTATCTGCTTTTAAAAATGGCAACTGCCGATACATGCGGATAGATACCAATGATTTGGGATAATTATCTGCGTTTAGCCGCAGTTAAAAATCCAAAATCTATATTTTATCAAGGGTCATGGGTGCTGAAAATTTGTCACAAGATACACTAGCAGAACAGCTACTGGAACTAGCCATAAAATCGGGAGCGCAAGCAGCTGAAGTGTATCAGTCGCGATCGCTTTCTCGTCCCGTGTTTTTTGAGGCTAACCGACTTAAGCAGATAGAAACCAGCCAATCTGAAGGCACAGCACTGCGGCTGTGGCGAAATGGTCGTCCAGGACTCACAGTCGCTTATGGTGATGTCCCAGCACAAGCGATGGTGGAACGCGCTCTGGCTTTGAGTCACCTCAATCAACCCGAACCTGTAGAATTGGGTGGTAACTCTGGGTCAGTCTATCCAGATGTGGGGAAAGCTGTACCCATAGAAGTGTTGGTAGACTGGGGCAAAGAAGCGATCGCCCTCATCCGCGAGGTTTATCCAGATGTGCTTTGCAGCAGCGACTGGGAATGTGATGTGGAAACTACTAGACTTGTCAATAGTCAAGGTTTAGATTGTTACTACACTGACACTACTCTTAGCTGCTATATTTCAGCCGAATGGATACGAGGCGATGATTTTTTAAGTGTTTCTGATGGTCAAACTCAGCGAGACTTTCTCCAACCTGAGAAACTAGCTCATCAAATTTTACAAAGGTTAATTTGGGCTAACGAAAATGTCTCACCCCCTAGCGGTCGCGTTCCAGTTTTGTTTACTTCTAAAGCAGCTGATATGCTTTGGGGTACCGCACAAGCGGCTTTAAATGGCAAGCGCGTCTTAGAAGTAGCTTCTCCTTGGGCAGAACGCTTGGGCAAACCAGTCATGGCACCCAGTCTCACCTTGTACCAAGACCCACAAGCCGGGCCTTACAGTTGCCCTTTTGATGATGAGGGTACTCCTACTACTTCTTTAGTATTTATCCAAAACGGGATTTTACAGCACTTTTACTGCGATCGCACCACTGGACGACAACTTGGTACTGGTACTACAGGAAATGGTTTCCGCCCTGGTTTAGGCAGCTATCCCACCCCTGGTTTATTTAATTTCCTCATCCAGCCTGGTTCTGGATCGCTCTCAGACTTAATTCAAATGATGGATGATGGCTTGATTGTGGATCAAATGTTGGGCAATGGCAGCGGCATTTCTGGCGATTTTTCCATCAATATTGATTTGGGTTATCGCGTGCAAAATGGGCAGGTAATTGGGCGTGTCAAGGATACGATGGTTGCAGGTAACGTCTACACAGCCCTCAAACAATTAGTAAAATTAGGTAGTGATGCTGATTGGAATGGTTCTTGTTATACTCCATCTTTGATAGTAGAAGGACTATCTACTACAGGTAGAAATAATTAAAAATTAATAAAGGTGATTTTTACGTTATTCCCCCCTTACTTCACATAGGTTAGGGGGGAGATGTTCATAGAACTCATGTCTCTTAAAATTGGATGACAACTGTATAAGTAGGTCAGTGTAAATATTTATCGTTGAGACAAGGCAGAAGGCAGAGGGCAGAAGGCAGAAGGGAGGAGGGTTTGAGCTAAGTTGACTTTTCGTTACATAGTTATATTTATTTGCACCTTTCTACTTAAATAAAAAATAAATATTTACTGATTCACTCAATTAAATTTTTAATTTTCAATTTTTAATTATTATGTCGCTTCCTGTTCTTACTCAGCGCTTTCGCAGCTGGTTGCAGCCTAGAAGAGGTTTAGCGATCGCCGAAGCTTCTATTATCGGTCTTGTGGCCGCCCTATCTGCGGTATTTCTGAAAGTAGGTTCGGGATGGTTAGGAACATGGCGAGTCCATACTTCCCATGTTTTACCAGCATGGTTTGCCTTACCATTAGTTGGTTTAATCTTTGGATTTTTGGCTGGCGCTTTAGTACAAAGGTTGGCACCAGAGGCATCAGGTAGCGGTATCCCTCAAGTTAAAGCTACTCTTGGCAATGTTTCAAGTGCATTATCCTGGCGGGTGGCAATTGTAAAGCTACTTAGTGCCATTATTGCCTTGGGTTCCGGGATAACTCTGGGCAGACAAGGCCCCACCGTGCAAGTAGGAGCAAGTTTGGCAGCAGGGATGAGTCGCTGGGTTCCCACCTCTCCAGACCATCGGCGACAGATGATTGCTGCTGGTGCTGGTGCAGGTCTAGCAGCAGCTTTCAATGCCCCACTCGCTGGTGTACTGTTTATTGTCGAAGAGTTACTTCAAGATTTATCCGGACTGACCCTAGGAACAGCCATCATCGCTTCGTTCATTGGTGGGGTGGTATCTCGACTTTTGGGTGGTCGCAGTCTGGAACTAAACCTGCAATTGCTCAACTACTCCAATAAGTTTTCCCTTCCAGAAATTCCCTTCTTTCTGCTGTTGGGCATCTTGGCAGGATTACTGGGTGCATTATTTAATCATGGCATAGTTTTTAGTATAAAATCTTACAGAAAATTACATATAAGTCTGCCACTCAGAGTAGCTTTAGCTGGACTTATTTCTGGTATTGTCGTGGCAATGCTCCCAGATTATTTTCGTGATAACACTGGTTTGCGTGAGTATATGATTACTGGTGACACGAATGCATCCTTAGCGTTAGCGGTGTTTGTGGCTCAATTTATGCTCACTCTCATAGCATTTGGTTCCGGAGCGCCTGGAGGTTTATTTGCTCCCAGCTTAATTTTGGGTTCTTGTTTAGGACACTTTATTGGTGTGTGCGAGTCTCAACTTTTGGGAGTGGGTTCTCTTACTACCTATGCTTTAGCAGGAATGGGGGGATTTTTTAGCGCCGTTTCCAAAGTGCCCATCACAGCAATTGTGATTGTGTTTGAAATGACAACAGATTTCAATCTGGTACTGCCTTTAATGATTGTGTCTGTAGTAGCTTATCTTGTTGCTGATAAAGTAATGCCGGGGTCGCTTTATGACAAACTCTTGCAGTTAAACGGCATTGTGATTAACAAAGCAGCACCTGTCGATGGGATATTGAAAACTCTCACAGCTAAAGATGTCATGCAGCAACAGGTAGAAACTCTGGATGCAGAGATGACCTTAGATGAAGCAAGACAGGCCTTTTCCCGTTCTCATCATCGCGGCTTCCCAGTGGTAGAGGACAGCAAGCTGGTAGGAATTGTCACGCAAACAGATTTGACAAAGATACACAATCGTAATCTACCAAACGATACTCCCCTAAGGGAAATAATGATTACTAGCCCGATGACGGTAACACCGATACACAATCTGAGCAATGTACTATATTTACTTGACCGTTATCAAATTAGTCGCTTACCGGTGGTACAAGGGCGGAAACTAATTGGTATTATCACCCGTGCAGATATTATTCGAGTAGAAGCAGAGCATCTCAACTGTGAAGATGCTGCCCCAAAACTACAACCAGAACCTTCCTATGTAGTTTACCAAACGCGATCGCCCAGCATTGGTAGAGGTAGATTATTAGTACCAGTGGCTAATCCCGAAACAGCAGCTATCCTTTTACAAATGGCAGCAGCTATTGCCCGCGATCGCCATTATGAAATAGAGTGCGTACAAGTGATGTTAGTATCGCGTCACACTTCTCCCGCCGAAACACAGGTAAGAACAGCAAAAAGTCGCCGTTTACTACGACAAGCAGAAGTTCTAGCGAAGAAGTGGCACATTCCTCTACATACACAAATTAGGGTTGCCCACGATCCAGCCCAAGCAATATTAGAGACAATCAACGAGCAACACATCGATTTAATTTTAATGGGTTGGAAAGGTAGCACTTCTACCCCTGGTCGGATTTTTGGCAATGTCGTAGACACCGTAATTCGCCAAGCCACCTGTGATGTGGTGTTGGTGAAGTTAGGAGGAGGCAGGAGGCAGGAGGCAGAAGGCAGAAGGCAGGGAGAACAAGACAAAAATTCTCCCTCATCTCCCCTCATTCTCCCTACTCAGCACTCATCTCCCTTCACTCAGCACTCCTTTAACCGCTGGCTAGTGCCGATGGCTGGTGGCCCTAATGCCACGGTGGCAATTAAGTTGCTACCTGCTTTGGTGACATTGGGTAATGAACCACAAATTCGCCTGACACAGGTGTTTAAGCCATCTGAAATCAAGCCAGATATGACAGTTTTAGAACAAGCCATCCGCCAGCTGATGCGTCGCCGCAAGTTGTCTAACACTGTAATTGCTTCTCCCGTGCAAGCTAATTCCGTTGCCGAAGGTGTGATTAACCTAGTAAAAACCGAAAGTTACGATGTTGTAGTTTTAGGAGCTTCTCGTGAAGGATTATTGCAACAGGTGATTCAAGGTAATATTCCCGAAGCGATCGCTTCTGGTGTAGAAAGTACAGTGATATTGGTCAGAGGTGCGATTAATAATTAAAAATTTAAAAATATTGACAATTTACCAGAGTACTTATGACCCGCAACAAGTATCAGATCCAGGGGATACCAAACTTTAATTGCAAGTTATAGACTCAAATCAACTCAAGCAAATAATGATAGGTGCTGGGTACTTTATACGATATATTTGTAATAGCATCAGTACACCTTTAGCTGATGTGGAATTACGAGAGTTTAGAGATTAGGGCAAAGGTACAGTTACATTATCTCTATTATTTCTCATCATTGGTTATGGCAACCCTTTATGCAGTGATGACAGCATTGGACAACGAGTAGCTAATGCGTTAAGTAATTTATCAACTGACCCCCGAACTTGCTGAGGCTGTAACGAATAGTAATTTAGTAATTTTTGTAAATGCTTGTTTGACTTCAGAAAACAATGATGTCCAAGTAAAATCGCTCTTACCTAATTCCACTATTATCACAAGATATACAGGCGATCCGCGATCGCTTCTTGCTCTCATTCAAGTCCTTTACGTTTATTCCCCACAAGCTTGATGGGTAACAGTGCCAGAGGTGAACTTTGAATTGGGTGAGAGTCTATCACCTTCGGCTGAACAAGAAATAGAAACAGCACTTGAGAAAATAAAGCATTTAATCAAAACTGCGAGGAAATAATTATGCATGAAGTTAGAATAATGCAAGGTGTTCTTGACCGTGCTATTGTGCGTGCTAAAGACGAAGGTGCTCAACATATTCGTTTAGTACAAATGCGAGTTGGTGGAGCGTCTGGTGTAATGCCAGATTCTTTAGAGGTTGCTTTTGATGTTGCCAAAAAAGGAACAATTGCTGAAGATGCTAAGTTACAAGTCGAGCATGTCCCTCTTGTCTGTTACTGCTCGAATTGCAATAGTGAATTTCACCCAATTAACGAGCTTTGCGAATGTCCAGAATGTTACCAACCTTATTGTGAAATACGTCAAGGGAAAGAGTTTGAAATAGCTTTTCTAGAAGTCTCTTGATTCAAAGCTTGAATATGAATCAAAGAATTTCAAAAATAGATTTAGCATATTACTGCGGTTGTGCTGGTTTTTTGCGGGGATTCATCAAAGGAGGGAACTGCGATCGCCTCGTCCATCGACACCCCCAGGAATCTCGAAAATCCTACTAATGTGGGTTATTGGAGCTACAACTGCGTACTGGACTATTGCGTTGGCCAATTTTTGCCACTGCACCCAAAATACACTTTGCACTCAATTTACAGCCTAGAATGTTCAAAATGAATCTCGTTGCTGGGAGTATTGACTGCGACAGCAATAGGGAAACGCTAGGAGTGAAGTATGAGTGTTGAACCGCAATATTACGGCAAGTCATAGCGCTATGTTGACTTGGGTGTAGCAAGCTGTGGAGCGTAGATGCAAAGCGGTTTGGCACAGACATCGCTGTTACCTAGCTTTGTATCTACTTTGCCACACCCAATCCAATCAATTCCAAAATGTTGCGATTGCTGCACCAACATCAATACAGAAGCATTTCAGGTTTTTTCGTCCGCAATTTGCTTTTTAAGTGAGTCAATCTCTCCAACTACTTCTTGGCGAGTGTCAGATTTAAAAAAATAGCGAAAAGCAAACCAGATTACGTAACCAAATCCAATTAACTCAAAAATTGGAGAAATCAATGGAATATCACTAATTGCATCTGTAATTGCCAATAATATCTTGAGGGCATTCACTACGACAACAAGTAAAGTAAAGCTAATAATCAGCAGCTTGTACTCATCGTAGAAACTAAGTATGTATGCAGGTAGCTGCTCCGAAAAATCAGAAATTTTTTGACTGATTTTTGAGACTTGCTTATTCAGTTTATTGTTACTTGATAATGTTGACAATTCTCCGGGTTCGGAATCTTTAATTGTTGTCATGTTATCTAGCGATCTAGGATTGTCATATCCCAGTTGTTGTACTTTGCTTTCCATAGCTTGATTGGAATAAATTATTTCTAGACAAATATCACATTACTATTGCGACATCTTTGGAACTAATTTTCCTCGTTCCCTTGGGGTAAAGTTTGTCTATCTCAAGAGTTATAAAATAACTCTTTCAACTTATACCAGTTAAAATATTATATAAAATTCCAATTTCAGCTTTGACATTAATAAACTTCGTCTACTTTGAAAACTGTACTTTTTTGCTAAGATACTGAGATTGCTTCCTCACGTCGCAATGACGCATCTGAATTATTGTCAACTCCATGTTGAAACCTGGACGAGATTTAGAATAAATATGCAAATAACATTAGTATTGTCTATGAGAAATTTCATCTTTTGCTGATTCACATACAGACCTATCACAGAGTATGCGATCAACCGAAGTAAGCCTTAAGGCGATACAAGAATGGTGCGATCGCTTTGCCAATCTGTCCTACTCTATAAGTGCAAGCGATCGCCTCATGATTGACATCCCATTTGGCATAAAAATTCTTGGGTGTCATTCCTAGTTGACAATGGCTGTATAGATCAATCAAATTTTGCTCTCGTACCTGTAAAGGACGCGGATTAGTCATAGCGGCGACCCTTCCAGTGGTTCTAAATCTTCTTCCCAGGCAATATCGGCAGATATCCAAGCAGCACTGGCACTGTCTTTGCTCAACCAAATCAGGTAGCACCAAGTCCAGCGAGCAAAGCTGTAAAATCTGCCGATCGCAATTCCCCAATCGGTATCAGAACCAATCCAACGCAATTGATCGCCGTATAAAAAGCGAGGTGTCTTTGCTGTATTCGGAAAGTCTTCGGGTAAATCAACAGAACCTGGTGAAAATTTCTGGTTGATTAATCTTGGGAGTGAATCTTGGCGATTGAGCGCCAACGCACTCAAATAATTAGTAACTAGTTCAGCATCAATGCTTTGTCGCAAATGGCGGTGTTAATTCTCAAACGAGCGATTAAACAAGCGCAGGCGGATGGAACTATTTCGCTAAATCAAGGAAAAGGAAAATGAGGCGATCGCTTGATGGGAAAAGTTTCGTTTTAATCCTCCTTCTTCTCGCCAGCAGTTGGAGGTATTAGCTAAGGTTGTGGGATTGATGCCGATAAGTTAGCGCAGATCAAGCACCTGCTGGGGTGGGGATGAAAATGGAGTCTATTCGGTTATGTGCTGCTTGTTATACTGAGTTACCATGTCACAAGATTCAGTGGCAGTTGTAACGCAGCCAGATACAGTTGAACCACAACCAGGGAAAGGAAAGAAATATAAGAAAACCAAAAAATCCAAACAATCAGATGGCGATCGCAGTATCTCTAAAACTTTGTTTGAGGCTTACCGGGACACAGAAGAAATTGTGACTCGTTGTGCAATTAGCTATTTGCTCAAAAATGGCTGCAAAATTAACAATAAAGACGAAGACGGGGTTGAAAGCGTCCATCAATTGCTATCCCGGATGATGCGATCGCAAGTTTCAACACCTCTTCCAGCTAAACGCCAACTTTTATTATGTAAGGTTTCAAAATTTAGAGGTGGGTTGAAAGGAATATCATCTTCCCAATTTTTATTCTTGTACAGGCTAGATCAAAGTTTGGGTTGATAATTTCAGGCTCAGCATAGAATAAAGGGAAGTTGGTTGTTGAAGAGGACATTAATTTGTTAACAGTGACAAATAATTAGTTAATGTACAGCGACAAAAAGCGGGCGATGGGACTCGAACCCACGACGTTCACCTTGGGAAGGTGACATTCTACCACTGAATTACACCCGCAAATAGTTCTTAGCTCAAATAAAGCTAGCTGATATTATAGCACTACTTACCAATCTAGAATTTAAGAAGCCGATTGTTCGCTAGTAGGCGGCAGATTAATGACTTCATGCTCGTCGACAGAGTAACGTGGTGGTTTCTTGCCAAAGCCATAACGCAATGTATCCAAAATCCACCTCTGGAAGTTGTCGATGTAGCTAAATATCACTGGTACAACTACCAATGTCAGCAGCGTGGAAGTTGTAAAACCACCCATAATGGCAATTCCCATCGGCTGGCGGACTTCGGAACCCGCGCCAATTCCTAATGCTAGGGGTAGAGTACCAGCGATCGTTGCCAGAGAAGTCATCATAATCGGGCGCAGACGCGACACACCAGCCTCTATCAAAGCATGACGCTGGGATTTACCTTCCTGCATATTGATGATTGTGTAGTCCACCAAGAGAATCGAGTTTTTGGTGACAATCCCCAACAGTAGTACGATGCCAATCAGGGCATAGATTCCCAAGGGTTTTTGGGCAACCATTAATCCTACAAGTGCGCCGCCCAAACAAAACGGTAATGCCGCCATAATCGACAAGGGATGAAGGAAATTGTTATACAGCAGGACGAGAATTGCATAGATGCACATGACTGCTAGTGCCAGTGCGCCACCAAAACGACTGAAAATGTCCTGCATAATTTTGGCGCTACCAGAAGGTTGCTGTGCTACCCCTGGTGGTAAGTCTTGCAGTGCAGGTAGTTGGTTGACTGCTTGTACTGCTTCTCCCAAAGAAATACCTTGCAAGTTGGCTTCTACAGCAACTTGACGGGCGCGATCGTAGCGATTAATGGTTGCAGGGCCGCTGCCAAAGCGAATATCTGCAACGGCTACTAAGGGAACCAAGCTACCATTTTGACTGGGAACTTGGAGGTTTTTCAGGTTATTGATGTCTGCACGAGCTTGCGGGTCGATTTGGACGCGGATAGGAATTTGCCGATCGCTTAAATTAAACTTGGCTAAATTTGCATCGTTGTCGCCGATAGTAGCAAGAGAGGCAGTACGAGCGATCGCTTGCACTGTTACGCCCAAATCTGCTGCCCGCTGGGGATTGGGAATCACTACTATTTCTGGTTTTACCAAACTGGCAGTAGAAGAAACTTCCACTAATCCAGACACGCCTCGCATTTGCTTTTCTAGTGCATCAGCAGTTTGATTTAATGCTTGCGGATTTTCACTTCTGAGGACTATTGATAAACCCTTGCGGCTATCTCCTGGACTCTGACTTTGAAAACTGATTCTCGCTCCCGGTATTTGCTCAAACAAGGGACGTACTTGTTCCTCGAATTGTTTTTGAGAAATCTTGCGTTCTTCCTTGGGTTTGAGTTGGACGGCGAGGGTAGCAGAATTAATTTCTTCTGTAGCTAGTACGCGTTCAACTACTGGATTTTTCAGGATGAAATCAGTTGTTTGGGTAGCAACCTTGTTAACATCCTCCAAAGTAGAACCAGGGGGTAGTTCAATAGAAATAGTAGAAAGACCCAAGTCGCCGTCATCAACGAAACCCTTGGGAATCAAAGGAACCAGCATCAGACTAGCCATGAAAAAAGCCAGAGCGATCGCCATTGTGATTAATTTATGGCGTAATGCTGACTGTAACAGTAATTTATAGGGCTGAAAGCGGCGCTGGTTGAATTTTGGATGTTGAACGTTGGACTTTACATTAAAGAGTTTTCCTAATCTCTTCTTTGCTTGACTGGCACTAGGCTGCTTCTTCTCTTTCAACAGATATGCACCCATCATCGGTGTAATCATCCGCGCCACCATAGTTGAAAAAATCGTGGAAACGGCAACAGTAACACCAAAGGGTTGGAAAAACTGCCCAGGAACGCCACCCATAAAGGCAACGGGCAGAAATACAGCAATAATCGTCGCAGAAGAAGCCATGACTGCTAATCCCACTTCGTCAGAAGACTCAAAAGCAGCTTGCCATGCTGATTTACCCATCGCCATGTGCCGTTCCATGTTTTCAATTTCCACGACGGCATCATCAACTAAGTTACCTACCGCCAATGCTAATGCCAGCAAAGTCATGTTGTTGAGCGTGTAACCAAGGGCTTGCTGCACGGCAAAGGTAGGAATCATCGACAAGGGTAAAGCGACAGCCGTAATTAATGTAGCTCGCCAATCTCGTAGAAACACTAGAATGACGATGACTGACAGTATCGAGGCTTGAATTAATTCATCAATAGTACTTTCATAAGATTGGCGGACAATATCAGCTCTGGTAAAAATTAAATCCAGCTTCACATCTGGGGGAAGAGTTTTGTGCAGTTGTGCGACTGCTGCTTTCACTCCTTCTTCCACAGTCACCATGACGCTGCCAGTACTACGCAAGACCTGGAAAGCTACCACAGGCTGGTTGTTCAAGCGGGCGGACTGTCGGACATCGCCAAACTTATCTTCAACGGTTCCCAAACTGGATAGGGGCACGGAACCACCCTCTGGCAGGAGAATTTCATAGGTTTGTAAAACATTCACACTGGCAGCACTACCAAGGGTGCGGATAGTTTGTTCGCTACCACCGACTTCGGCGCGTCCTCCAGGCAAGTTAATATTCAAAGCGCGGATTTGGTCGTTTACTTGGGTAGCAGTAATGCCCAGAGACTGTAACCTATTGGGATCGAGATTAATGCGGATTTCTCTGTCAACTCCACCCACACGCTTAATCTGTGCCACACCCTTGACTGCTAACAAGGCACGGCTAATAGTTTGGTCTACAAGATTGCTTAATTCTTCTACAGAACGGCGATCGGATTTGACTGCATACGTAATCACTGGGCCGCCAGCAAAATCCAGACGTTGCACAATTGGATCGTTGATGTCTTGGGGTAGACTTTGGCGAATTTGAGCGATCGCATTTCGCACATCATTGGTGGCGCGATCGCTATTTGTACCCAAAACAAAATTAATAGTTGTTCTGGAGCTGCCATCGCTAACCGTGGAAATCATATTATCGATATTACCTAACCCAGCCACGGCATCTTCAATTTTTTTCGTCACTTGCGATTCAAGTTCCGCCGGTCCCGCCCCTGGTTGGGTGACTGTCACCGAAACTGCGGGTACATCAATATTAGGGTTAGTATCGATTCCCAAGGATATGAAGGAAAACCAACCCACCACCGTCAAAATTAAAAATAAAACTATCGTGGGAACAGGTTTTTTAATTGACCAAGCTGAGATGTTGAAAGACATCGAAGAATTTTAGATTTTGGATTTTAGATTTTGGATTGATTGCTGTCAGGAATTATTGAGTGACGACTCGAACCTTGTCACCATCCTTGAGATAGCCTGCACCGTCAACTACCACGCGTAGACGTGAAACGTCTTGCCCTAGGGCATCGCTTAATTGCAACCCACTCTTGATTTCCACTCTTCCATCGTCGATGGGTTCTCCTACCTCTACTGTCTGGGTGTGTACTATGTCTTCATCGGATAAAGTGAACAAAATCGCACTTCCATCTGGTTGTGGTTGCACTGCTTTTTGCGGCACTGTCATCCCGATGGTGGTATTGGTGGTAATCGCAGCACGGGCAAACATGCCTGGTTTGAGCAAGTCTGTCGGCGGCAAGTCAATTTTGATCGTGGCTTCACGCCTTTTATCATTTACCAGTGGTTGTATATCTTTGACTCTTCCCTGCAACTGGATGCGATTATCAAGGTCGGAGGTAATTTGCACAGATGCGCCAACTTCTACTTGAGGCAGTTGAATTTCGGGAATTTTGGCCTGAAGTTCTAGCCTTTCATCGCGAATAATAGAAAACAGCTTTTGCGTACCACCAATAATAGTTCCTACCTGAGTTTGCGGTGGTACGCCCGTGACATCTCCTACTCTTGCTAATTTCTCAGCTACAATTCCAGAAACCGGGGCACGGACTACGGTTTGCCCTAGTTGAGCTTGCAGTTGTTGCACCTTAGCCACGCTACTGCGGACATCAGCTTTCGCTTTGTTGACATTTGCTTCGGCACTAGTGATATTCGCTTGGGCACTGCCAACATTTGCTTTAGCACCACGAACATTTTCCTCCGCTAGCCGCACAGCCTCTATGGCAGTTTTCACTGTATAGGAACGAGTATCGAGTTCTTGCTGACTAATTGCCCCTGCCCTGGCAAGCTTCTGATAGCGTTGAAAATTCTTTTGAGCTTCTTCTAACCTTGCCTGAGATTGAGCCAAATCTGCTTTTTTTTGTTGTACGATCGCCTGATTAGATACCGTAGTAGCTAGCTTCGATGCCTGCTCTGCTAATTTTGATGCCACATCTGCTTGCTTCGATTCCACATCTGCCTTGGCTTGACTAATTTGAGCTTGCAGTATGGAATCATCCAGTATTGCCAGCACTTGACCTTTTTTAACAAAAGTTCCTTCTTTGATATCTTCGGGGATGATTTTGATTTGTAAGCCGTTTGCTTGTGGCAGAACTGGAATCAAATCGCGGGCTGCTACAGTACCCGTAGTATTGAGGGTACGAGTTACACGAGTCTTTTCTACCGAAGCGATGGTGACAGTCATCGCTGGGTTAACCTTTGGTGCTGCTTTATTTGCTACCGCTGTTTGTTGGCGAGCCGGAAGATAATTTAATATACCCATGCTGCCCAAGGCGATCGCTATCCCCAAGCCAGTACCTGCAAACAACGGTATCAGCCAAGGGCGCGGTTGTCTAGTATCAGGTTTACTAGGAAAGCTATCTACCTCAGCTCTCACAGGTTCTTCCGCCTCGACTTCTGAAAAACTTTCGTTGTCCACAGTCACACCTCCACTTTCCGAATCATGCGATACCACTATTAGTGTTTTAAGAAACGTTGAAATTTATTAGGCATGTTAAATATGACTCATGTTTTAGTATTTAGGCTGTAATAATCCCCAGTATAATAACCTTCAAAAAATTATAATTTTATTCTAATAATAAAAATAAATTCAGTAATTATACGTACTAAATTCTAGGGGATATTAGTATGTCCTTGCTTAGGCTGTAGTTGTCATCAGGCATGAGGAAAGAAAAGGCAGAGGTACAGAGGGGATAGGGACAGAGGTGCAGAGGGGTAGAGAAAGTAAATTTGTCTTCCTTGTCCCCCTTGTCTCCCTGCTCCCCCGACCTCCCACTCTTTTTTTCAAGTCAGGGAAACATAGCTTATCATGTGAGCAAAATATGAAAGCAGCTAGCGCCTACCCGCATCCCTAAGCTACAAAGGAGAAATTGGATCGGCGATTCTGATTATGCCACCTGAGAAACAATCCCTAAATAATTAATATCAACCTGAGCAACTAATATGTTCAATGCCACTGAAATTTTAATTGATGCTTTTGTTAAGCAAATTCGAGAAGGCTACCGTCGTACATACGGCTGCTTAAAAAATGATTATCAAGATATCATCGCTTGGGCTGGTAGCATGGCATTGGAAAACATTGCCAATAGTGATGCGCTTTATCACAATGTTGAACACTCTGTCTTAGTAACCCTTGTAGGGCAGGAAATGTTACGTGGTAAACACATCCGAGAAGGTGGGGTTTCTAGTGAAGACTGGTTGCATTTTATTATTTCCTTGGTATGTCATGATATTGGTTATGTTAAAGGAGTCTGCCGACAAGACCAAGAAGCAGCAGGTCTCTATGCCACTGGTAAAAATGGCAGAATGATTTCTCTCCATCCAGGGGCTTCTGATGCCAGTCTTACACCCTATCATGTCGATCGAGCCAAACTTTTTATTGATGAGCGTTTTGGCGGTCACAAGCTGATAGATGCTGATGTGATCAAGAGTAATATTGAATGGACTCGCTTCCCCGTACCCGCAGCCGAGGATCATCAAGAAACAATTAGTTTTGCTGGTTTAGTACGTGCTGCTGATTTGATTGGGCAATTAAGCGACCCACGTTATTTGAAAAAAATTACTTCTTTATTCTACGAGTTTGAAGAAACTGGAATGAATAAAGTTTTGGGCTATGAGACACCTGCTGATTTACGCAAGAACTACGCCAAGTTTTACTGGAATGGTGTTCATCCCTATATCAAAGATGGACTGCGTTACTTGTCTCTGACACAGCAAGGAAAACAAATTGTCGCTAATCTTTACTCGAATGTGTTTGTTGTAGAACATGAAAAAACTCAAGAAGAACATCTTTATTTAGTTGAGCAACGACATGCTTAAATCAAAAATGATAAGTTAGGAGGGGCGCAAGGCCGCAGCACTCATACAGGAGTTAAGAATTATGAAATATTAAAGATGTATGATAGAAAAGTTTCATAATTTACAACTCATAACTTCTAACTCCTGACTCCTATGAATTGGTGGCAAAGACTTCAAAAAAATCCTTTGGCGCGATTTGGGGCAATTTTACTGTTAATTTTTTATGTGGCGGTAATTGCTGCTGATTTCGTTGCCCCTTACGATCCTTATGCCTCACAGGCAAATGGTTCACTACTGCCACCAACTCAGATTTATTGGGTTTCAAAATCATCAGGACAATTTATCGGCCCTCATATTTATCCAACGACGCAGGGAAACACCGACTTAGAAACAGGCGATCGCCAATTGATTGTAGACTTCAAAAAGCCATCGCCATTGCGTTTATTTGTCTCTGGTCCAGAATACCGATTGTTTGAGCTAATTGTGCCACTGCCACCCAACTGGGATGAAGTCACTATTTTCCCTGGTATACCCTTAAATTGGCATTTGTTTGGCGCAGCTAATGACGCAAAACTTAACATTTTGGGCACTGATGAACAAGGACGGGATCAATTCAGTCGCCTATTACATGGTGGTCGCATTAGCATGTTTATCGGTATTGTTGGGGTGGTAATTACCTTTCCCCTCGGTCTGTTGATCGGAGGTATTTCCGGCTATTTTGGGGGTTGGACTGATAGCATAATCATGCGCTTGGCAGAAGTTCTCATGACCTTCCCCAGCATTTATCTTTTAGTTACCTTGGGTGCAGTATTACCAGCGGGATTAAGCAGCAGCCAGCGCTTTTTATTGATTGTGTTAATTACTTCAGTTATCAGCTGGGCTGGTTTAGCACGGGTAATTCGCGGACAGGTGCTGTCGATTAAAGAGCGAGAATTTGTCCAAGCTGCACGAGCAATGGGCGGTAATCCACTTTATATCATCATCCGCCACGTTTTGCCGCAAACGGCTACTTATGTCATTATCTCTGCAACTCTTGCAGTTCCCAGCTTTATTGGCTCAGAAGCAATACTCAGTCTCATTGGTTTGGGCATTCAACAACCAGATCCTTCTTGGGGTAACATGCTTTCTCTGGCAAGCAATGCTTCTATTTTGGTGTTGCAACCCTGGCTAATCTGGCCGCCAGCGGTGCTGATTATCTTGACGGTGTTGGCTTTCAACTTATTGGGTGATGGGCTGAGAGATGCTCTCGATCCCCGCAGTTTACGCAGATAGGCTGGAAAAAGATCAAATTCTCTTGGGCTTTCACTTACCTAATATCAGGCAAAACATGGGATATGGTGTTGCCTAAGTTTTAAACTATACTAAAAATTAAGGCTGCCACTTAAGCGAACTCAGAGGCAAGCCAGAAAAATTCTTATTTTATTGCTACTCATTAATGAGTCGCAACCTCTACAGTGTTCCACAGATGGTAAAAATTCAGGAAGGGTTAGCTGCAACCCTTCCTGCCACATTATTTACTTAGCAGCGCTTTCAGCAGCTGTGCTAATCATTTTCGCAGCATTTTCTTCGCTTTCAAGAATACCGAACTCAATCAACAACTCTTCTAGCTCTTCCATTTCAATGGGTGTAGGAATGGTGAGATTCTTGTTATTGATGACCTTATTAGCTAATGTCCGGTACTCGTTACCTTGAGCGCTATCAGGTGCGTACTCATTCACGGTCATCCGGCGCAACTCAGCGTGTTGAACAATGTTGTCGCGGGGTACGTAGTGAATCATGTGAGTATTTAAGCGTTTTGCCAGAGTTTCGATTAGTTCGATTTCTCTGTCAACGTTCCGGCTGTTACAAATCAGACCAGCCAAACGCACACCACCTGTGTGTGCATACTTGAGAATACCGCGAGCGATGTTGTTTGCAGCGTACATCGCCATCATTTCACCAGAGGTAACGATGTAAATTTCTTGTGCTTTATTTTCGCGGATAGGCATAGCAAAACCACCGCAAACAACGTCACCTAGTACGTCGTAAGATACAAAGTCAACATCTTGGTAAGCACCATTTTCTTCCAAAAAGTTGATGGCGGTGATAATACCCCGACCAGCGCAACCTACACCAGGTTCTGGGCCACCAGATTCCACGCAACGAACGCCTCGGAAGCCTGTCAACATTACTTCTTCGAGTTCTAGGTCTTCTACTGCACCGCGTTCAGCAGCAAGGTGAAGTACGGTGGTTTGAGCTTTACTGTGCAGCATCAAACGGGTGGAGTCAGCTTTGGGGTCGCAACCCACAATCAGAATACGTTGACCCATTTCTGCCATAGCTGCTAGGGTATTTTGGGAGGTGGTAGACTTACCAATACCGCCCTTACCATAGAAAGCTATTTGTCTGATTTTTTTATCAATAGTCATGGTTTGTGTTTTCCTACAATTACTTTGTCGATGGGACTGGAGGTCGATCTCAGACTTCAGGCTTGGTAGTGTTGGCAAATAGCACTTGCTGACGAACACACCGGGTCAAGATACGAAGAGATTGCATAGACGAGGATTTGATTTGTGCTTAAGGAATATTGCAAGTACTATCAGACGGGCAGTAAGATAACTCTCCTATGCTTCCCAGAGGGTGTGTTTGCTGGGATTTCATATCAAGAGAAATATCTGTTTGCTGATGCTGACTGAAGATTAAAAAGCCTAGACAAAAGCATCGTAGGTTGTTGTAACTAAATCCTTATCGGTTGCTCAGACCTAAAGAATTATTACAGGAGCAATTGCAACTTACACAGGGTTTTTGCCCAGAATCCAACCAACCAAAACTGCAATCTGCTCTAAATAATTGCTACAACATTATTGATATTACTTGTGTCATGATTGCTGATAACTTCTAATTACGATCGCCCCAGCCGATATCCTAAAATACCGAGCGATCGCTTCTTGGTGTTTCTTACAGCTATTCCTTAAAAAACACTTAATCATATCGCTATTCATGCAGGGAATAAGCCCTTAATTACAAGGTAAATCTCTGCATTGGCAACCCCTTACATTCTGGTTTGGGCCGTGTATTGATGACTTTTGACAATATGTTTAAAATCCTGAATTGTGTGGAACGGTATCTATTATGCTTGAAGTTTTCATTTCCACAGTCAGCAATTTCTAGAACATAGTTAGAGCGATTAAACATAGTGAATTTCGCTTGTACTAAGTTCAGTAACCGTTCTAACTTATTTCGGATTGCCAGGCTTTACTAAGAGTCTTTCTTCCTAGGCTCTAATAATAATTGGATCTGGCGGTTAAACTAATTAGGTTAGCCAACTTTTACTGGCTGTTACCTAAGCAAGCTATGGTTGACTTCAAGTTACAACTAAAGTGCTTATCTTGCTTATCTGGCTTTTGTTTATCGTTACTAAAAATTATAACGATATTGAAGCGGACTTACCAGAGCAAAAGGACTTTATCGAGTTTACCTCAATATTGTCTTGAAGTCTTTTTGCATTCTTACTTTTTGATTCCTGTTTTCAGATTAGCATACATTTACTAATTGATTGACCAAAAATAAAATAATTTTTTTGTTCTAGAATATCGCTCTGATTATATTTCATCTTTATTATTGTTATCCTGATAACTTTGATTTTTTTAATAACATTGGTTACATCTAAGCTTTTATATATTGTTACCTTTGTAACAATATATAAAAAATATAATTCCCACGACTTTTGAGGAATGAAAGATTTTAGATTTATCCGTCTAAACTCCTCAATTATATGTAAAATTTATGCATTATATTGAGGGCGATTTTTGAGAAATTTGACATCGAAGCGGGCATGACAAAAGCATAGAGCGATCGCTTACAAACTTTAACTTCAAATAGCGATCGCACCATTCATTTTATTTGGGATATGGTGGGGCGATCGCATACTTGTTTTAATTTATAAATATGAGCTTTTGAACTTTAATCATCACAAAGGTGCAACTTCTGCAAAATCCAAAATTGGCATTATTTAGTTTTTTGGCTTGTCGGGCGCACCATCACAGGTACTAAAGTTTTAACTAAACCCGTAATGGCCACAATCACAGTAGCAATTCCCCCAATCGACAATGAAGTCAAAATTGCTGCTGCGAGAATGATTTCAGTAGGACTGTACCCGTCTCGCATCCAAGTAGATGGTTGCTCTAATGATGTTGGCGAGGCGGGGATTAATTGCGAAGTTTGGGTGGTTTGATTCGTGTTGACTGAAGTTGTGAACGAAGTTTTCATGGCTCGAACCTCTTCTAAATGTTTCTATGCAAATGGTATTTCTGCCAGAAGAAGAGGAGATTCCCTAAAAATGGAGACAAAGTAGAGAGAAAGTAGAAATTAAGTAGAATCGAGAAGAAATCTCACAAGCTGTCTATGCAATGGGCTGATTTTCTAGCCAATGAAGCTGCTACTAATAGCTTATCCCCAGAGCAAACGGCAGCTTTTGTAGAGCGTTTAAAGACTGAAAACTCAGGGAAGAGTGAGGCAAAACTTGCCAGCGAATTGAACATCGGCGCTGCTGCTTTCAAAAAGCGGATGACTAAGGTTTATGACAAATTTGCCCAGAGTTATCCTGAGTTAGCCAATTCTGAAAGCCGGGGTAAGTTAGAAAAGTTACGGGCTTGCCTGACAGCGAAATATAATGGCGGGCAAGACTTCGGCGTGAGCGCTCAGTCGAATGCTGCCCAACCCACAATTAAAGAAATTCATCAAAATATTCCCCCTGCTGTTCCATTTGAAAAATTTGTGGGACGTGAGGCGGAACTAGAAAAACTGCACCAGCAATTACAAACATCTCGGCAAGTTGCAATTGTAGCTGTGGCGGGTATGGGTGGAGTCGGCAAAACTGAACTCGCTACCCAATACGCCAAACAGCATTTGCAGAATTATCAAGGTGGGGTTTGCTGGTTATCTGCACAGGGAATTGATGTCGGAATTCAGATTCTCAGATTTGCCGAACTGAAATTTAAACTTATTGCACCGGACGATTGGGAATTAGCAGATAGGCTGAGATACTGCTGGCAGAATTGGCAAAAAGGCGATGTACTGCTGGTGTTTGATGATGTCACTGACTACAAAAAACAGGTTCAGCGTTATCTACCCTCAGAATCACCCCGGTTTAAAGTATTGCTGACAACGCGCCTGGGATTTGATAGAACTTTGCCGCAATTACGTTTAGATGTTCTCAAACCATTAGCGGCAATGAAATTATTAAAATCGCTGGTTGACAGAGAACGACTTAAAAGCGAACCTTGGGTTGCGAGAAAAATTTGTAAATTCTTGGGATATTTGCCTTTGGCGTTAGAGTTAGTGGGGCGATATCTGGATACAATGCCAGACTTATCTCTGGAAAAAATGCTGAAGCGGCTAGAGAAAAAGCGACTGGAACACGAAGCAATAGCCAAGGCTAACCCATTGATGCGTTATGAATATGGTGTAGCTGAAGCTTTTGCATTGAGTTGGGAACAGTTGGATGAAAATGCACAAGATATTGGCAGTAGCCTAAGTTTATATGCTTTGGCTGACATTCCTCTGTATTTTGAGACGATAGAAGATGATGAACAACAAGAAGTATGGGAAAAAGCCATAGCCGATTTGCTCGAATTGCATTTGCTACAACGGCAAACTAGAGGAATTTATCAGTTACATCCATTGCTTCGGCAATTTTTTCAAACGAAACTGGATAAGTCTAGCAATGCAGATGAGGTAAAAACTGTTTTTGTGGCGCAGATGGTAGAGATAGCAAGGCAAATTTCGGAAAGACCTACCCGTGATTGGATTAAGAAAGTTGCTTTTTTTATCCCACATCTGGCAGAAGTCGCTGATAATCTAACTGCCTACATTAGTGATGAAGATTTAATCTTTATTTTCAGAGGCTTAGGCTGGTTCTATCAAGGTCAAGGGTTGCATGAAAAGGCAGAACCCTGGTTACAAGAGTGTGTAAAAGTTATTGAAAATCGCCTTAGTTCAAAACATTACTATTTTAGTGTTAGCTTAAATAACTTAGCAAATCTTTATAAAGATCAAGGACGATACAACGAAGCCGAATCAACATATAAACAAGCATTAGAACTATGGAAATACTTGTCAGTAAGTAGCGATATCGATTTTCCCATCATTTTAGATAATTTAGCAGGACTTTACTATTTTAAAGGAAAATATAGCGACGCAGAACTTCTCTATTTTCAAGCTTTAGAAATTTTTACCAGTGTTTTAGGAAATGAAAATCTTTATGTAGCTAATACCCTAAACAACCTGGCAGTACTTTACGACATTCAACAACACTATGGTAAAGCTGAAACACTGTATGGGCAAGTTTTAGAAATGAGAAAACGCCTACAGGGAGAAAACCACCCAGACTTTGCTCAAAGCTTAAACAATCTTGCAGCATTCTACGAAAGTCAAGGACACTACATTGAAGCTGAAACTCTATACAGGCGAGCTTTAAAATTGAGAAAATCCTTACAAGGAAAAAACCACCCAGACTTTGCTCAAATTTTAAACAATTTAGGCCATTTGCACAATTCTCAAGAACGCTACAGTTATGCTGAATCGCTATTAAAGAAAGCTTTGGAAATAAGAAAACGTTTACACGGAGAAAACCATCCTGATGTTGCTCAAAGTCTGAACAGCTTGGCAACAGTTTATATGTATACTAGAAGATACGATGAAGCTAAACCTCTATTACAGAAAGCTTTAGAACTTAGAAAACTTCTACTTCCAAAGAATCATCCTGATATTGCTACAAGCTTGAACAACTTAGCAGGACTGTATAGTTCTACAGGACTCTACAGTAAAGCAGAACCCCTTTACCTGCAAGCCTTGGAAATTCTTGAGCTTACTTTAGGTGTAGGTCATTCTCGTACAATGACGATTCGAGAAAATTATGAGATTTTTATTAAAAAAGCATATGGCTAATAAGTTGCACATTGTATGGTCGCTCCCTCATTCATAAAAGAAACTAAAGCATCAAGCAATCGTCTACAAATTGTAACTTCAAACAGCGATCGCTCCCTTTTATCTCTTCCTGCGTGCCCTTTGCGTCCTTCGCAGTTCGATTCTCATGCTAATTGGCGAAACGCGATCGCCCATTCATCTCTAAATTAAACTGAAACATAGAGCGATCGCTTAACCATTTCGATTTTTCAAGGTTCAAAGATTCAATATTAGCGCTCTTGAATCTACCCAAAAGAATACTATCTAATAAATAGAGGATAAATTTATGCGAACAGTACCAATTCAATTACCAGAAACAGTATTTTCAGCACTGCGTAAAAATCCTGAAGAATTTATTCAGGAAATGCGAATTGCAGCAGCAGTTAAATGGTATGAATTAGGTGACATTTCACAAGCAAAAGCAGCAGAAATTGCTGGGCTAACTCGTGCTGAATTTATTAATGCTTTATCACGCTACCAAGTAGATTTTATGCAATATACTGCCCAAGAGTTAGCCGAGGAATTGGCAAATGTCGATTAATCGTGTAATTATTAACTCTTCACCTTTGATTGTTCTTTTGAAAAGTCAACAAGCAAAATTAATTCCACAATTATTCACAGAAGTTTTAGTTCCATTAGGTGTTTTTGAAGAAATCACAACAAAAGATGATGTGGCATCAACACAATTACCCAGTATTTCTTGGATACAAACAGTAGAAGTTAATAGTATTGCTCCTGTTGTAGCAGCTTGGGATTTAGGAAAGGGAGAATCACAAGTATTGAGTTTGGCACTAAAGAATTCAGACTGTGCCGCTATTGTTGACGATAGGGCAGCACGGCGTTGTGGTCAAGCTTTAAGTATTACTACTATCGGAACAGGAGGTTTGCTGATATTAGCAAAAAGACGTGGATTAATCCCAAGCATACAGCAGTTCCCGGTGTTATGAGGTACAGTAACAGCAATTAGTAAACCAATTTTTTAAATCTTGAGGATTCATTAAGTTGAGTGCAACTGAGATTACTGTATCAACCATTTTTGTTGTAGTTGGAGCAAAACTGCGTA